>DQLG01000738.1 GCA_015660315.1 Candidatus Latescibacterota bacterium | reverse complement strand
GTGCACGACGAGTACGTGGATAATGGCGACATCGCCGGGCTCGGCGGCGAGCACGATATGTTCGTTATCGGGAATATGTTCGTCGGGGATGGTATGGCTTTTTTCTATAGTGGGGTATTCGCCCTTGAGATGGCTGCCTGGCAAGGCTTCGGTGGCGCCAGCTTCGAAGTTGGTCGCGTCAAGATAGGTGATCGCCGCGGCTAGTTCGGGTTTGCTATGGCGTTCGTAAGGCCAGTCTTGGTGCCAGGACTGGTTGCAGACAAAACCGGGCGGTTTGTTGCGGATCTTGCCATTGTGGAAGTCGAGGTTGCGGCCTAAGAGGTCGACCATCGCCGAGACGATGCGCGGATCGGTGAATTGGTCGAACCAATAGTCGCCGGCCAACGTTTGGTCCATCATGCCGGAGACATTGCGCGGGTTGAACTCGTCGGGTGCGTAGCCTTCTGGTGCATCCATAAAGGAATACTTGACGTTTTTGGGCCGGCTATCGGTGTCCGTCACCAATGCGTGGAACTGGCGGCGCATTTCTTGCGTTTCTTCAGGGCTATAGAGCCCCTTGAGCAGCAGGTAGCCATTGTCGTCGAAGAATTTTTTTTGCTCGCTTTGCAGAATTAATAGGCTCATACAGTATCCTCTGTGCTGGGGCGACTGGGTAAGAAAAAGGCCAATCCAGCGGTCAATATCGGTAAGAGCGCCAGGTATTTCAAGGTCTCGGCGACGCCGATTTGATCGCCGAAATAACCGATCACCGGCAGGGTGAGACTGGCCAGGCCCCAGCTGAAGCCCAGCGGCAGGCTGGAGGCCAAACCCGAGTTTTCCGGCGAGAGCTCTTGCGCGAGGGTGATCATGATCGAATTGGAAGACATCAACAGGCCGCCGCCGATAAAGAGCAGCACATTGCTGACGAGTGCTCCCTCGGCAAAAATAAAGGCGTATAGCGGTGGCACCGACAAAAGCAGCGAACCCCAGACCAGGGGCTTGGGATCGACGCGGTCGGCCAGATAGCCGACGGCGAGGGCGCCGACTACGCCGGCGATATTGTAGATGCCGAGGGGGATGCCACCGTCGACGAGGTTGAGGCCGCGCTCCTGGGCCAGGAGCGCCAGAAAGACACCGAAGCCCAAGCCGGTGACTGAACGTAGGATGACGATGGCGGTGATCAGGCATAGCGGCCCGGCTTGGTCGCCGAGATTGCGCCATTGCGCGTTGCTTTTGCCGTCGGTGAAATTCGGATTGTCGAGGGGGATAAATCGCACGAGCAGCAAGAGAAAGAGCAGACCGGGGATTGAAACATAGGGCAGGGCTTCGAGGCCGAAGTAGTTGGTATAGGTCGGGGCCCATAACGGGGCTAGGCCGAGGCCTAAGGTGCCGCCGAAGATAAAGAGCGCCAGCCCGAAGGAGCGACGCGGAGCGCTCAATTCACCGGCCAGCGAAAAGACTTGCGGATGGAAGGCGGCGACGCCGATGCCGCCCATGGCCAGGACGCCTACGAGGCTCAGATAGTTGGGAGCGATACCCATTAACGGGGCGAAGATTGTCGCCATTGCCAGCCCGCCGACGACCAGCCAACGACGGCCCATGCGGTCGGCCCAGATACCCATGAGTGGTTGGCTGATATTGCAGATCGAGACGATGGTGCCCAAAAAACCTGTTTGCGCCAGGCTTAGTTCCAGGTTGGACCTGAGCAACGGCAGCAGAGGGGCCAGTAGCGTCGCGTAGCTGTCGACACAGAAATGTGAGAGGGTCACGAGGAGCAAGCGGAGTTTCTGCATCCGGCTAGATTAAACTCATTTGCCCGCGTTGTCCAGACTGCGGCAGAGGCTAATCGCACCTAGGGTGCCAAGACCGGCGAGTGCCGCACCGACATAGAAGGGTAGGCCGGGGTCCACGTCGATCAGATAGCCGCCGACCAGACTACCGGTGACCATCGAAGCGCTCCAGGCGAGATGGCCGAGGCCGACAAGGCGGTTCTTTTCTTCCGGGCCGGCGACATCGTTGATCAGGCGGGGGATCAGTGTTGAGACGGCCCAGGCGGTGCCAGTGAGGGCGGTGCCGCAGACAAAGAGGCCGAGGACCGAATCGTGGCAGAGCGCGAGGCCGAGGGCGCTGAGGCAAATGCCCATCGCCGAAATGATCAGTGGTCTGGCGCGGCCGAGGCGGTCGTTGAGATAGCCGACACTGAGTTGACAGCAGGCGGCGACGACCAGCGAGACGGCGGCGAAATAGGCGGGCAGCGACTCGTCCTGGCTGACGCGGTAGATTAATAGCGGCAAGGCCAATGTCGCCATGCCCCAGAAGGTGGTGATGGTCAGGCGCAAGCTGAGCAGCAGATGCACGTCGCGGCGATCTAAGAGCGGACGGTAGGCGGCCCAGGTGCTCAGCCGCGTCGCCGCTACGGAATTGGGGGCTGGTGCGTCACTGGGTAATAACACCAAGGCCACGGCGATTACCGCGAGCATGCCGATGCTCATCGCAGTGCCGATCTCGGCGAAAGAATAGTCGGTTTTAACTAGGCCGGTGCAGAGACTGCCCAGTGAGTTGCCGAGGGTATTGCTGAGAAAGTAGATGCCGCCGCCGAGCCCCAAGCGCGCGGGAGTGATGGCGTTGATGAGAATGCTCTGCCCGGCGGTCGACCAAGGCCCGTTGGCTGCGCCCATCGCAAAGAGCAGCAACGACAGGCCCCAGGGGTCTGCCGTGCGGAAGACTAGTCCAGTTAGGGTGCTGCCGATCAGGCCGATGATCAGCGTTGTCTTGCAGCCGAAACGGTCGCAGAGCCGGCCGGCAACTACGGCGAAGATGCCGCCTAGTAGCAACATTAGCGCGCGTAGATAGCCAGTGAACCAGGGCGGGCGTTGCAAATCGGCTTCTATATAGACGGGGAAAAGCGAAGAGAAGGGGGAGGAAATAAAACTATTGAGGAAGTAGACGAGACAGAGGGCGAGGAAGGCGCGGCTGTAGAGCCCGCCGTCCCGCCCTGCTGTCTCGTCGGATGTTGATGAGTCCAAAAATTATTTCTTGCTGGCGGCGACGGAGTTTTTCAGCACGCCGATCGAGGAGATCTCGATTTGCACCTTGTCGCCGGGTTTCATAAATGTACCCGTAGTTGCGCCGACGCCGGAGATGGTGCCGGTGCTGATCAGATCGCCGGGTTCAAGAGTGATAAAGGCCGAGATATATTCGATGATCTTGTGGACCGGGTAGAGCATCTGGCCGGTATTGTTGTGCTGTTTGCGCTCGCCATTGATATAGGTGCTGATATCGAGCTTCTGTGGGTCGGGGATCTCGTCGCGGGTGACGATCCAGGGGCCTTGCGGGCCGAAGGTGTCGAGCCACTTGCCGTTGAGCCAGTCGAACCACTCGTCGCGCGGACGGCTGTCGGTGCGCTTCTTGATCTTGAGGTCGCGTTCGGAGACGTCGTTCATTACAGTGTAGCCGGCGACGTATTTGAGCGCGTCCTTGGCCTTGACGCCTTTGGCCGTGCGGCCGATGACCACGGCCAATTCGCCTTCCCAGTCGATTGAGGGGGCTATCGGCGGGATCAGGATCTTGTCGCCGGGGCCGATGACGGTGGTCGTCGGCGGCTTCATGAAGATGCGCGGGGTTTCTTTGTCCTGCAGCTCCATTTTGCCGCCGCCCTCTTCGATATGATCTTGGTAGTTACCGGCCAGACAGAGGACCTTGCTGGGGTTGGGCACGGGCGCGCGCAGGCGGACTTTGGACAGTGCGTGTATGGTTTTGCCATTGGGCTTTTTGCCTGTGGCGGCTGTGGCGGCTTTTTTGGCGGCGCTGATGCCTTTGGGGCCGGCGCCGAGCAGATCCAGCATCGAACTGAAAAAAGTGTGCGGTTTGCGCTTTTCTTTACGGGCCAACGCGCGATCGGCAGCGGTGAGGTCGACGACGATATTGTCATCGCCGACAACGGCACCGACTCTTTGTTCGCCATGGGCCGCATAAGTGATCAGTTTCATCGGTTCCTCCAAGGGAAATAGGTTGAACTGGTTAAAGTGGCAGGGTCGATTTATATTCGGGCAACACTCAAAAGAAGAGATTTATGACAGAGCAAAAAGATTATTTCGCACACGAGAGCGCCTGTGTCGACGAGCCGGCCGCTATCGGCGCTGGTACGTATATCTGGCACTTTTGCCATATAATGGCTGGAGCCCGCATCGGGCAACACTGTAATTTGGGCCAAAATGTCTATATCGACCGCGACGTAATGGTCGGCGACGGCTGCAAGATACAGAACAACGTTTCGATCTACAAGGGGGTCACGCTTGAAGAGGGCGTTTTTTGTGGCCCGTCGATGGTTTTCACCAATGTCGTCAATCCGCGCGCCTTTATCGAGCGCAAACACGAATTCCGCGAGACGCGCGTGGGCAAGGGGGCCACGTTGGGCGCCAATTCGACGATCGTCTGCGGGGTCGATATCGGCGCCTACTCGCTGATCGGCGCCGGGGCCGTCGTTACCCGTGAGGTGCCGGCTTATGCGCTGATAACCGGTGTGCCCGGGCGGCGCACCGGCTGGGTTTGCCGCTGCGGGGTCAAGCTGGGTGGTGACCTGGTCTGTGGCGAGTGCGGTGATCGCTATGTCGAGGACGAAGGTCGGTTGCGCCCGCAAACAGTTTAGAGCATCTGATCGTTGCCGTGCGATGGATTTACGGTGACGGCGACAGGTGCTATTTTTCCGTTTTTTCAACTCGATCAAAACGACTTTGGCGTGGTGGTCGAAGGCCTCGATGGTCGGTCGGCAGAGCCGAGGGTTTTTCTCGCAGTCCCTTCCCCATATGAAATAGACAGTTCGGCCGGATGCGATGCGTTGGCGCAATAGCGGCAGGTGTTGCTCGGCGTAGATCGGGTTCCAGGTGTCGTAGCCAGAGAGCAGAGTATTGCCGGGGCGGGTGGCCACGAGCAAGGGGTTGTCGCCTGAATCTGCCAGATAATCGAGCACCAGCCGTCGTTCGCGCGGGGTGGTCATGATCCTGGCACATGCCGAGGGAGACATTGAGCAGGTGCACCTCGTTGGAGATGATCTTTAGATCTTGCGGCAAGAGTGCGGCGAAGAGGATTGCCAGGCTGATGCTCAGTGCCAAGAGCCGGTAGTGTTGCCGCCGCGCAAGAAACGCGCCAAAGCGCCAGCGCCCACGCCACACACAGGACGGCCTGGCACCAATAGGCGGCTTGTTGGTCGAGCAGGGTCAGCGGCGGCAGCAAAGTCAGGCCGAGTGTGACGGCCAATAGCGCCAGCTTAGTCCAGGTCATGCTCAATCCGTCGGAAATGACAGCGGAAAGGTCGGCTCCTTGGCGTGGTGACTGGTGCGCTCGGCGATTTCCATTCCGTGGTATTCCTCGATAAATTCGGCCAAGTTCTTGCTGGCTTCCTCAAAGACGATTTTCCCCTTCTCCGCCGTGGCCTTCTCCGCTTCGCCCATGACGCCGGAGTCCGAGTATTGACTGGTCCATTCGATCAGGCCCATCGCGCTTTTGCCAAAGAGATCGCCCCAGATGTATTGCGAGCCGCGCTGGTTGGTCTTGGCGATTTCGCTCTTGATCTTGTCCTTGCGCACGCTCTCGGGCGACAGGTGCAAGAGCATTGAGGTTTCCAACTCACCGGCGTGCGAACAGCCGCCGGGAAAGACGCTCTCGCGCCATTTTTCGTCGAAGCCAGGATGGACCTTGAGCAATTGCCACCAGGAGGTAAAGGTGCAACTGGCGTCGGTTTCGACGATGGTGCGGCGTGCGACCATGTCGACGAGGTTGTGGTTGGAGCCGTGGCCGTTGAGGATGATCATTTTTTTAAATCCGTGGTAGGCGAGGCTCTTGGTGATGCCGAGCACATACTGGATAAAGTGCTCGTGGTGGATATTGATTGAGCCGGGAAAATCCATCACGTGGTGCACGTAGCCATAACTGACTGGCGGCAGGACTAGGGCGAATTCGGCTTTCAGGCGCGCAGCCTCGGTGGCGACGGCATTGGCGCAGAGGTGGTCGACTTTTAGCGGTAGGTGGTGGCCGTGTTGTTCGACGGCGCCGGTTGGAATGATGGGAATTTTGCCCATTTCGACGGCTTCGTTGACTTCGGGCCAGGTGAGTTCGTCGAAGTGGTAGATTTCTTTAACGCTGGGCATTGGGTTGCTCCTGATTAAGTCTACATGCGGTCGTTGCCGCGGTAGTTCCTCGTCCCGCACACCAATATACGTTTGGGGTCGTCGAGGATATTCAATTCGTCGGTGCTGTGGTAGCCTAGGGTCATGCTCATGCGGGTGTTGGGGGTTTGGTTGAGGCCGATGCGGTGAAAGATTAGGCCGTCGATGAGTAAGGCGCCGCCGGCGGGCATCGGTACGGGCACGGCTTGCGATAGCAGATTGCTATCGGCGACCCATTGTTCTTTTTCGACCTTGTGCAGTACTTCGAGGCCGGGCAGGAGGTGTGAGCCGGGGACGACCTGTGTGCAGCCATTTTGCGTGGTGGTCTGCTCTAAATAGAGCACCACAGAGATCAGGCTGCGGCTCCATTGGACGGCGTCGCGGTGGAAGGTGTCTCCGGTGGGCACCTGGCAATTTAGCGTGGCGTGGTTGTGGCGATTTTTGACCAAATCGATTTGCGGGCCGAGCAGGGATTCGAGCGCGTCTAATAGCACAGCTTGTGTTGCCGCCTGTAGGAAGATGGGGGCGCGGTCGAGGACTTGTGAGATGCGGCTGATGCGTCCGGTTTTGTCGCGGACGACGGGTGCAGTTTCGTCGGCGATGTCCTGAAGAATCGTTTCTTTTAGCTCGTTGACCATTGCGGCGGGCAGGATCTCTGGGCACTTGAGATAGCCGTTGTGGCGGAAGTGGTGGATTTCTGCGGGTGTCAGACTCATATCAGTTTATCCGGTATTGTGCGACCACCGTCTCGTCTAGTTCGACGCCGAGCCCCGGCGCGTCGGACAGATGCAGCAGGCCGTCTTTGAATTGCATGCCGTGGTGGGCGAGGTTTTGCGCCAGGGGCGAGGGGGCGCGGGTGTATTCGGTGAGGGGCTGATCTAAGGCGGCGGCCCATTGCGCGGAAGCGGCCAAGAGCACGCCGGTGCCAAAGGCGTGCGGCACCGGGCGCACATTGTTGTTTTGTGCGTAGGAGGCGAGGTGTTGGCCCTGGGTGATGCCGCCGATGCGGCCTAAGTCGGGTTGCGCGATGTGGATGCCGCCGGGTTCGATCAGGCGCTCGTAGTCTTCGAGTAGGGCCAGCGCTTCGCCGGCGGCGATGGGTATGGGGGATTGCGCGGCGAGTTGTGCGTAGCCTGCGAAGTCGAAGGGTTTGAGCGGCTCTTCGAGCCAGGCGATGTCGTAGGGGGCGAATAATTCGGCGCGAGACAAGGCCGTTTCGACGTCCCAGACGCGGCCAGCGTCGACCATCAGTTCGACCTCGGGGCCGAGAGCATTGCGCGCGGCCTCGACGAGTGCGACGTCGAGTGTGGGGTCCGGGCCCATCGGCGCCCAGCCGTATTTGACCGCGCGATAACCTTGTGCGAGGAATCGTCGCGCGGATTCGGCGACCAGTGCGGGGTCTTGCGGCCAGAGCACGCTGGCGTAACAGGGCAAGAGCTCGACGGCTTTTTCGCTGAGCAGTCGCCGTACGGGTTTGCCTGCTGCCTTGCCCTTGATATCCCAGAGGGCCATATCGACGCCGCTGATGCAGTGGCGGGCGATACCGCCGGGGCCGTACCACGCCGTGCCCTCGATCATCGCCGCGAGCGCGGCGTCGGTATCGAGCGGGTCGAGGCCGACCGCGATTTGTGCCAGGCCGTGGCGGAAGGGGGCCGAGCGCGGTGCCTCGACGACGGCGCGCGCGACATAGGAGCAGGAGACGACTTCGCCCAGGCCGGTGAGGCCGGTGTCGGTGTGGACCCGGATAATCAAAACGTCCTGGGTGCCGTCGGCGACTTCTTTGACTTCGGGCAGGCGCAGATGCAGCGCTTCGACTTGGCTGATTTTCACGGCGTTTTCCTAGGGCAGGCCGAGCATTTTGTGGATGCGGCTGGAGAGCCGCCAGTGCGGGTGGCGGCTGAGGATCTCCAGGGCTTTTTGCACGTAGCGCGGCTCGGAGGATTCGGGTTGCAGGTAGATATACTCCGCCAACTCTTCTTCGAC
Organism: Candidatus Latescibacterota bacterium; assembly: GCA_015660315.1. GTDB lineage: Bacteria > Latescibacterota > UBA2968 > UBA8231 > UBA8231. The sequence goes on along the minus strand of DQLG01000738.1, from coordinate 4,499 downwards.
GCGGTCTTCGCTAAAGGCCTTGCCGACGACGTATTTGAGCTCGGTGATGCGATCAAAGCCGTCGACTACCCGGCGGCGTTTGGGCGAGACGGTCCAATGGTCGATCAGTGGAAAGAGCGCGGGGTCGGGAGCGACGACGCCATTTGTTTCAATATGCAGCTTATAGCCGGCCGTGTTGAGTTTGTCGGCGAGACCCGCCAGATGCTGGCTCAGGGGTTCGCCGCCGGTGAAACACACCCATTGCGCCGGGTGGTGCGCGACTTCCGCGACGATTTCATCGAGGTGCATTTCGGTGTAGCGGTCGAATTCGGTGTCGCAGAAATGGCAGCGCAGATTGCAGCGAGCTAAGCGGACGAAGGTGGTGGGCTGGCCGACGCGCAGGCCCTCACCCTCGATGGAATAGAAGATTTCGTTGACTTGCAGGACTTGCCCGTCGTCGCGCCAGACGGGTAGGTGGCCGCGGCGTTTTTCGTCGGGATTGTCGTGGTGTTCTGGATTGCTCATGGGGTAGAAGAACGGGGCCGGACCTAGGGGGCGTCAAGCGTTTAAAAAGCCGACGTCTATCGCGTAAGGTAGGGGGTCGTGGGCGTCGTTGGCTTGAAAGGCGGCGATGCGTTCGCTGCAGGCGTCACAGCGGCCACAGGCGGGTCGCAGGCCTTCGTAACAGGTATGGGTATCGGCATAGGGCACGTCGAGCTCGAGCCCGAGGGCGATGACTTGGCTCTTCCACTTGTCGACGAAGGGGGTGTGCAAGGTGAAGGGGGTGTTGCGGGTCGCGCCTAGGCGCAGGCTTTGTTCGAGGCTGTCGTAGAAGGGGCGACGGCAGTCGCGGTAAGCCGGGTAGTCGTCTTTGACCGGGGCCAGATAGAGGTCGAAGATGTCTTGGGTTTCGCAGTACGCGGCGGCGAGCGTTACAAAGAGCATATTGCGAAAGGGCACGACGGTGTCGATTTGGCGTTTGTCCTCGGCAGTTGGTACCGCTAATTGTGGGTCGGTGAGCGGGCTGCCGCCGATGGTTGCGAGGTCGAGGCTGATGGTCTTGTGCACGGCAAGGCCCTGGGCAAGGTCGGCGGCGCAGTCGAGTTCGACGCGATGGCGCTGACCGTAGTCGATGCTGATGGTGTGGATGCGGCGGTCTGGGTCTTGGGATTTGAGCCACCATAGAAGAGTGGTGGAGTCCATGCCGCCGCTGAGCAGGATGGCTGTAGTCATGGGGGGCGCTTTATCTAAAGGTGGACGGGTTGATCTTCGCTTGTTTGCACTGAAACGCCATTTGCCGCCCCGCGGTAGTATGCGCCCTAACGCGGGGCTAATCCGATGCCGCGTTTGGCGTCGAAGCGCCACTCGTCGGCGGGTTGGAAGAGTCCGGTCGCGCCCTGGCTGGTGAAGGTCTTGACCGTGCCGGTGATGAAGGAATCGCTGAGGTTGAGAGTATAGACATAGCGGGTCGTGCTCAGGCTATTGCCGTCGGTGTATTCGCCGGCGATGGTGTTGCCCGGCGGCTTGGTGATATCGCCGATATAGAAAGAACGGCGGCCGGCGGTCAGCATCACGTGGCCCAGAAGGCGCAGGCCGCCCTCTTCCTCGGGTTGGATGATCAGCGAAATCGGGCTGTCCTTCTGCCAGTTTTCGAGTGCGCTATTGTAGAAATCGACTTTGCCATTATACCAGCCGACCCATTCGTCGCTGGCAATGGTCAATGCGGCCGTGGTGAATTTGGCCGCCTTGGGTTCGAAGGCTTTTGCGGCGGGTGGGGCTTGTTGTGTCGAGGTGGTAGCACAGCCGACTGTAAGTAGGGGGGCCAAGTAGTGCAGGCAGGTGCGCAATGGGGATTTCATGGGCAGGCCTCCGGTAATAAGGACCTACAGATCTTAAAAATAATCTGCGAGGCTGTCCAATAGCCAACGCACGGTATAGGGGTCGGTGCGCTCGCCGGCTTTTAGGCCGCGGCTGGCGGATTGCGCCGCTTCGATGCGCTTGTAGCGGATTTCGAGCGACAGTGGCTCGATAAAACGGAAAGGCGCGAATACATCTAAGCGCTCAGCGGCGGCTTTGGCCCCGGCGCGGATCTCGGCGATGGCGCGCTGGGGATGCTTGCTGATGGCGGCGTTCCAACCGAGCGCTTCTTTGGTGGTGACGGTTGCGACGTTTTCGAAGAAAGATTGGGCTTCGGCGGTGCCCTTGTCGTCGCTGGCGACAAATACCACCGGCACGTCGTGTGAGCCGGCGACGGCCCCGTCGATGGCCAGCTCGCCGACTTGCGTCTCGTTGATCTTCATGGACTGGTAAGTCGCCGAGCTGAAGGTATGGCACATGACGGCGTCTTCCGTATTGTCCATCGCATGGTAGCCGATAAAGGCGACCCCGGCGAAACTGGAATCGAGCCCGGGGAAGCGGTGGGTGAAACCGACGCCGAGGGCGATGTCGCAGCGCTCGTCGAGCAGGTCGTAGTGCAGGTTGAGGCTACCGCCGTGGTTGTCCCAGACGATTACTTGATCGGCTCCTGCGTCGAAGAAACCCTTGGCGCAGGCGTCGGCCTCGCGGGTGGCCTGTAGTTGCGCGAATTTCAGGTCGCGGGATTCGTTGAGCGAAGCGCCGGGTGACCCAACGGTGGCTGCGACGCCTTCGCAGTCTACGGCGACGATAAATTTCATAGGGACCTCCTTGGGGATGGGATGAGCGTCTCGTTTGCAGCCTGACGATACGCAGTTGCGGGAGAGGGGGCAAGATGTCGTCGGCGTGTTGACACTGATTTGCGGCGAGGGGATATTCAATATCCCTGCAATATTACTTTATGAATGATGGGCGGCTGATGAACGAAGCGAGCGAACGAAAAAAATCTAATTGGTTACAGCGCCTGCGGCGCACGGTGATGGCCGGGCTGACGGTGATTGCACCCTTGTGGATCACCGGCGTGGTGCTCAAGACGCTTTTCGGCTGGGCTGACGGCTTTTCGGCGCCGCTGATTCGCAAGACCGCCGGGGGGTTGGGTTATCCCGACTTCCATATCCCAGGACTGGGGTTCGCGCTGACCTTCCTCATTCTCTGGGCCGTTGGCGGATTGGCCGCCAATGTGGTCGGCCGTCGGATGTTGCAGAATGCGCGCGAGGCGATCGAGGCGCTGCCGCTGGTGCGGACTATATACGCGCCGGTGCGGCAGTTGATGGAGGCGATGACTTCGCCCGACAAGGCCGGGTTTGAAAAGGTCGTGCTCGTCGAGTATCCGCGCACGGGGCTGTGGACACTGGGCTTTCTGTCGGGTGATGTGCCGCGCACCGACTTTGATACGCCTTCGCACAGCATCTTCGTGCCTACCGCGCCCAATCCCACGACCGGTTTTATGCTCATTGTGCCGCCCGAACAGCTGCACTCCACCGAGTTGGGTGTCGAGGAGGCCTTGAAGATGATCGTTTCCGCGGGCGTGGTGGTGCCGCCCTCGCTCTACTTGCCTGCCGAAGACGGCCCTGCCGCAGCGGTCTGAGGCCTTGCGATAGTCCGGCTCTTGCGTATTATTCTTGGGAAACCTATGGTTCTGTGTCGCGTCCAATAAGTGGGTAGAAACAAGGAGCAAAAATAATGTCATTTTTATTTAGTCCGTTTTTCATCATACCTATGGTCCTTGTCGGTTGGGCGCAAATGAGGGTCCGCAGCGCTTTTAAAAAATACAGCCAGGTACCTTCTATGGCGCGGCTCTCCGGTGCCGAGACGGCGCGGCGAATTCTCAGCGAACAGGGGATCTACGATGTCGCGGTGGAGGAGACTGGCGGGTCACTTTCGGACCACTATGATCCGAGGGCCAAAGTAGTGCGCCTTTCTTCTGACAACTTTCACGGTCATCATTTGGCGGGGTTGGCGGTAGCCGCGCACGAGGTCGGCCACGCCATGCAGCACGCCAACGGTTATTTGCCGCTCAACCTCAGGCACGCGATTCTGCCGGTGGCCAATCTCGGCTCGTCGTTGGGTTTTCCGATGGTGATCGGCGGCATGCTCTTCGGTTTTACCGGTTTGATCGATATCGGCATTATGTTTTTCGCCGGCGCGGTAATCTTCCAACTGGTGACTTTGCCGGTCGAATTCAACGCCAGCTCGCGGGCGATGGCAATCCTTTCGCAGGGCTATTTGGCCGGCGACGAAGTGAGCTCGGCCAAGAAGGTGCTCAACGCCGCGGCGATGACCTACGTGGCGGCGGCGGCTACGGCGGTGATGCAGTTGGTGCATTTACTGCTTATGCGCGGTTCGGACGATTAGCCGCTGAACGCATTTTACTCCAGGCCCCTCACCCGAATTGGGTGGGGGGTCTTTTGCGTCTGGGTCCCAGTTGCCGGGTTTAGCTATATTATTATGTTGAAAGCGAACCCATATCCCAGGAGTTTACGAGCATGATCCAACTGCTCTGCATATTGTTTATATCTGCCACCGTTGTCGGCGCCGATGTCTATTTTGTCGAAGAGGTCGTCAACCCGGGTTTCGGCAAAAAAAAGACCGGGGCCCGCAAGACG
>DQLG01000319.1 GCA_015660315.1 Candidatus Latescibacterota bacterium | reverse complement strand
GCCCTAACTGTCGCTCAGAAACAGTTTAGCATCAATGGTCATTTAGCCGAGCGGATTGATGATGTAATAGGCCGCTACAAACACCTCATCGAAAGTAAAGATGAGGACGAGCAAAACCTGCAAGAAATACCGGCCAAAGATGCAGAATTTTCTCCCTTGGGCCTTTCTTCATACGCAGATGATGAGGAGCACATATCGCTTGACGGTTTGCATACCCCCGATGAGGCGCAAACCGAGATCCCCCTACCTGCGCCCACTGCCCAACTGGGTGATCTCGAAACGGTATTTAACACCACCGACCCACCCGACAAAATCCCAGACGAACTACCCGACAAAACGCTCATTGACACAGCCGTGCCCGAACCGCCCATTGAAGACCGCGAAAACACCATAGTCGAAATACCCTCGACCCCAGACCAACTACCAGATCAACATCCGGATGAGCTATTTGCCTCAGCTCTTTTAGCCGAACAGGACCCCCAATCGGCGAAGCAGCTACAAGAGGACACCGGAGATCCGGACGAACTATTTGAGATAGTATTAGACCCGCCCCAGGCCGAAACATCTAATAACGATGTTAAAGAAAACACCTTAGACCCATCCGGTCCCACGCCGCCAAAGGCTACCGAACATCCCTCTGCAACAGGCAATCCGGATGGACTTTTCGCGGCGACTCATTCAAAACCTAATTCGGATAAAAAAAAGAATACGAATAGAAAATCTCGCGCCTGTGATATCTTCTCTCACCAAATAAATCTCGAGGAATTACTGCTCGACCTAGGTATCGACATACCAGAGCAAGACAAAACTCAACTCAAGCACCTACACAAACAGAAGCTAGAAAGCCGGTCCATTGCTCAACTGAAATTGTATCCGCCGGCTGCTGGTCAATACGTGCTAATTCCGCGTATCAGGCAGTTTATCCACCAAGGCACGATCTACCCCTGCACGGTCAAAAATTTGGCACGGACATTCATCGCCATCTTCGCCGACATCAAAGACCTTATGCAGTACAAGGCCCATCCATTTCTTGACAGTGAAGTTCCCGAATTCGGTTGGAGCATCGTCCCAGCCGAAGCCCCGCAGGAAACACTCAACAAAAACTATTTACATCAAACACAGTTTTTGCGCTTCCTGTCCACAGCCACACGTCTTCCCTCCCACTTGGTGAGAAGACGCACTTTAGTTGAAGCGGTTTACGATATTATCGCAAGCCGCATGCACCTGGAATCGCCGATGCAAAAGGCAACATTGGATTGGACCGCTTCTGGCCTAAGCAAATCAGATTTCATCTGCGTCTTCCACTCCGAACAAGGCCTGCGTATCCGACATATAAAACGGACCCAACGCAATCAGGCTTTGGGCCTATGCCCCAATTGGTAAGAGCTTTATATTTTATTTTAAAGCAATAGTATCAACTCGCCCCTACCAATAGGACTGGCCCCAATTGACTTCTACAGAGATCCCCTTCCTTGAAGCCTGTCGCGGGCAGGTTCCCGCGACTACACCTATATGGATCATGCGCCAAGCCGGCCGTATCCTCCAACCCTACCGCGAACTTCGCCAACATCATGGGTCAATCAGCACACTCTTCAATACCCCAGAGCTCGCAACTGAGATAACCTTGATGCCGATTGAAATGCACGGTGTTGACGCAGCCATCCTGTTCACCGACCTGGTAACGCCGTTAGCCGCGCTTGGTTGCGAATATACATACGCTCCAGGCCCGGTCTTTTCTAGTCCGACTCGCACAGCCGCTGATATTGCCGCTCTGCGCCCCGTAGTCCCGGAGGAAGACTTGGGATTTGTCCTTGAAACGGTTCGCATGGTTCGCAGGGCATTGCCCCCCTCGATCCCGCTCATTGGTTATGCTGGAGCACCATTTACGCTTGCCACATGGATAGTTCAAGGTGGAAGTTCAAAGGACTTCCCGGCGTTTCGCGGCATGATCCATAAAGAACCGGCACTCGCCCACCAATTACTCGACAAACTCAGCGACCTCGTCGCCGATTTCCTACAAGCACAAATAAAAGCAGGCGCGCAAGCGGTACAACTCTTTGACACATCCGTCGGCCTGCTCTCGCCGAGTCAATTCGGCGAATTTGCCTTGCCTTATCTACAACGTATCTGCGCCCGCATTGCTCCATTAAATACACCGATAATCTATTTCCCCTTAGCCGCCAACCACAACTTTCCTCATTTTAAGCAAGTCGGCGCCGATGTCCTTGGCTTGGATTGGCGTATTGGAATAAAACAGGCGCAAACACAATTCGATAATAGAATGCCCTTCCAGGGCAACCTCGACCCATGCGTCCTTTACGGCTCTGAAGAAAGCATAATCAACGAAGCCCATCGTATACTACAACAAGCCAAAGGCCATCCGCACATCTTCAATCTTGGGCATGGCGTTTTCCCCGACACCCCCTATGAAAATGTTAAACTGTTAGTAGATACAGTCCATCAATTTGCGGGTAAATAGAGGAGAGATTGCGGATGGAAGGGGAAGAGAAAGGCATGACGAGGCAGCACACGTTTTTTTGTGTCAACAAAGAACGCCATACAAGCGCCTCAAAAGTAATAGAAG
>DQLG01000542.1 GCA_015660315.1 Candidatus Latescibacterota bacterium | reverse complement strand
TGCTATCCCGAATTTCACAGGACAGTGAAATCCGAGATAGCCTTCGGAGCCTCGCAGGATGTGAGGCGAACTACCCGAAGGGCGCGTATCACATAGCGATGCGTACATGAGCGAAAGGAATGCCCACAATCCAATCGTCCGCACTCATTCTACCAAAAACCTACTGATTCTAAAACCGATTTATACGACTATATTAAATTCTAAAAAAGAATATATATGTTTACCCATATCGAAACCCTCATCGCCCTCGCCACCACCGGCAGCATGACCCGCGCCGCCACCCATCTGCGCGTCACGCAATCCACCGTCAGCAGCCTCAAACCGCTGCCCCTCACACCCCCGGTGCGACCCTATCGGTACTCACCATCGAGCCCGGATCGACAACTTGGGGCCTATTGCAGCGACGCCTGCGCCGACAGAGCAAGCGATGGGGCTTTACTATCGAAGTCAGCCGCACCCTGCAATCCTTCACCAGCATCGTGCAAATGGCCCGCCACGGCTTCGGCCACGGCCTGGTACCCGAGGGATGTCGCCCGCGCGCTCGGCATCCGCCCCCGTCAACTCGTGCATCTTCCCGAACCCATCCTCACACGCCCCGTCAGCCTCATTGGCCGCCCCACCAACCTATCCCTGCCGGTGGTCCAACACTTCTACCAGGCCTTGAGACAAAATATTAAGGCCTAAGGCAGCCCCATACCATTTTTCAAAACGAAAGCTCGATGACGAACACGGTCTTTTTCGCTAGTGCAAAAGACAATTCTTCAATCAACGCGAAGATTTTCTCAATAGCGCAAAAGACGATTGCACTATATTAATATCTACAGCGCAAAACCACCCAAGCTTCCGCAGGTCAGGCCGAAGGAATTTCCCTAGCCGCTTTGCACTGCCCTCGGAGCCCGACAGGAGGTCGGGCGAGAATGATCGTAGGAAATTCCCCCGGCCTGACCGTTCGCACCCAGCTTCTGCGCAAGCCCATACGTCCATAAACTCGATGCAAACTACCACACCCCTCGGACTAATCACCGGCTACCCTGGCTGGCTGAGCAGCCGCTTACTCGAATGTTTGCGCCAACCAGCCACCACCGCTTGGCAAGAACGGCTCGCACTCTATCGATGGCGCGTGCTCTGCGCACCCGGCATCGACCCCGGTCCCTTGCCCGACAATGTCGAAACCGTGCAAACTGGCGACATACGCGAGCCGGCAACCGCCACCAGGGCTATGCAAGGCGTCGACCTAGTCCTGCACGCCGCCGGCATCCTTCACCCCCGCCGTATCCCCGACCTCTACGCGATAAACCGCGACGGCACTGCGCACCTCGCCCGCGCCGCGGTAGCCGCCGGGGTGCGCCGCTTCGTCTTTGTCAGCACCAACGCGGCCGCCGGATTTGCACTCGACTCGCAAACCCCGATGCGCGAATCCGATCCGCCGCTCCCCGAAAGCCACTACGGCAAAAGCAAACGCGAAGGCGAAGAAGCCCTCTGGCGGATCTTAACCGATACCCGAACCGAAGGCGTCGTCATACGACCGACCACTTTCTACGGGCCACACTTCGCCGAGCGCCACCTGCGCGCCTACAAGATGGCCCGCGGCGGCCGCCCGCCGCTCATAGGCAACGGCACCAATAGCGTCAGCATGGTATATATCGATAACCTGGTCCAGGGACTGGGCCTGGCACTCAGCGTTCCAGCGGCCGCGGGGCAGACCTATTTCTTTGCCGACGAAAAACCCTATCTTTGGCAGGACATATTTTACGCGATGGGCCGAGCAATGAATGTCGAAGTGCGGCCGCGGCACCTGCCAAAAAGCCTCGCCGCCTTATGCAACATCCTCGACCGGGGCCTCGGCGCGCTGGGATACTATCACCTGCTGGTGCACGTGGCCGGCGAGGCGACGCGCGATATGGGGTGTAGCATCGACAAAGCCCGCGACGAACTGGGCTACCAGCCCACCGTCACTCTAGATAAAGGGATGAAAGAAGCCGTCGCCTGGGCTCAAAACCAGGGCTGGCTCTAAACCATGGACCGCCACATCAAATCCGACGACCAAGTCGACTGGGCCGATTTTCACAGCCCCGAAGAAAGCTGGCGCACCCGGCTATTGGGCGACTTGTCTGCGCAATACGCCATCCCGCGCTACGTGCAGCTTTTTATAGATACCTTCGGCGCAAGCGAGGGTTTACGCCTGCTCGAAGTCGGCGCAGGCAATGGCGAGGTGCCGCTGCAGATCCGCGACCTCGCCCCAGCCTGCGTCGGTCGCTACTGGGTCACCGAGCTCTTCCGTGAAGGCACGCGTTGGCTCGACCAGCAAGGCCTGTGCGCCTGCGCCGCCGACGCACAGCGCATCCCCTTCGCCGATAACTCTTGCGACGCAGTTATCTCCTTCGACGTGCTGCACCACGTCTCCGACCCCTATCTGATGGCAAAAGAAACGGTCCGGGTGTCGCGCGGTCGCCTACTGCTGGTCGAATCCAACGGCCTGAGCCTCGGGCGCAAGCTCATGGAGCTGACACCGGGGCACCGCGCCGCCGGCGAACGCTCCTACACCCCCCAGCAATACCGCGCCTTCTTCGCCGCGGCCTGCCGCCTGACCCGCTTCGAGATCAAACCCTTCCTCTTCCCTTTTCCCGGCGGCGTCCCTCCTGCCCTGCTGCCCGCGCTGATCGCCTTCAACCGTGTGATCGAAAAGACGCCCTTTTTTCGCTGGCAGTGCTCCAACGTATCTATCCAGATCGAATTCGGGCAATGAGCACGGCCCGGGGTGAATCGGCGGCCTGGCAGGAGGCCTATCACAGCGGCGCGCTCAAGCAGCGCCGCGAAGCCACCTATGCGCGCAAACTACACCGCCTCGGCCTCACCAGCCCAACGACCGACACCCGGACCCTCGACATCGCCTGCGGCTCTGGCGAAGCGCTGACCACCCTGGCCGAGACGGGTTTTACCCGCCTGCACGGCCTCGACCTCGACGCACCGACAAGCGCCGAGGTCGAGCCTTTCCATCGCACCATGGGCGACGGCGGCCGCTTACCCTTCGCCGATTCGACCTTCAACCAAGTGCTTTGCCTGCACGCGCTGCACCATTTCCGCTCGCTTGAGCATATCGCCGAATTGCTCGGCGAAGCCCGCAGGGTGCTCAAGCCGGCCGGGGCGCTATTGCTCATCGACCACTTCGACTCGTTTTACCTGCGCGCGATCTTCCGCCTACTGCAATTCCGCTGTCCGCTCTACCCGACGGCGGCGCGACACTTCGGCGACCAGTTGCGCGACGAACGCGAAATCGTCGCCTGGTGGCTGGACAACTGGCGCGCCCTCTTGCCCCTTATCGAACAGCACGGCTTAAAGGTCGAGCATTTCCGCCGGGGCTTGTTCTTCTTTTACTTGCGCTGCACTCCGATCTCATGAATTCCAGACCTGAACTCTCCGTCGTCATGCCGGCCTACAACGAAGAACATCGGCTCGGCCAGACACTCACCGATACCATTTCCTGGTTGCGAGAACGGGATATAGCCGCCGAAATCATCATCGTCGACGACGGCAGCCGCGACCACACCGTCGAGATCGCCAACTCCTTTGCCGCTGAATGGCCCGACTTGCAGGTATTGGTACAGGAACGCAACAAAGGCAAGGGCGCGGCCCTGCGCCGGGGCTGCCTCGACGCGCGGGGCCGCTATGTGATGTTTATGGACGCCGATAACGCGACACGGATCGACGAGATCGAAAAATTTCTGCCACTGTGCGAAGAAGGGTATGGCATGGTCGCGGGCGTGCGCACTTTTCAGCAGGGCGAAAGCCGGCTGCGGCGCATCATCGGCCTGGGCTTTTTGATGTTCGCGCACCTCTTCGTCTTCCGCAAAGCCGTCGTCGACAGCCAGTGCGGCTTCAAGTGTTTCACCCGGGATGCGGCGCGCGCCATCTTCGCGCGCACGCGAACCAATGGCGGCACCATCGACGTCGAGATCTTCTTCCTCGCCCACAAGCTCGACATCCCCATCTACTTCGTCCCGGTCCACTGGCAGAACGCCGAGGGTTCGACCATCAATATCTGGCGTTGCATCATTCAGACCCCCGTTGACATGCTCAATATCCGCGTCCGCGATAAACTCGGTC
>DQLG01000327.1 GCA_015660315.1 Candidatus Latescibacterota bacterium | reverse complement strand
GTCAACGGTGGCCTCCGGTGATGTCAACGGCGATGGTTTCGCCGATGTGGTCATCGGTGCGGCGGCGCTCGGCACTCTGCGCAACGCCTATGACCACGCCGGTGGGGCAGGTGATGGGCCGAATAACGAAAGGCATAATGTAGGGGAGGTCTACGTGGTTTTTGGCAGGCGCGATTTGCCGCGGGATATCGATTTGAACGCGAATCCTCCACAAGACCTGCTCGTCGTTTACGGCGCCGATGGCGGCAGTGATTCGCCCGACCGCCTGGGCGAGGAGATCGTCACCGCCGATATCAACGGCGACGGGCTGGCGGATATGCTGTTGGGGGCTTATCGTGCCGATGGGCCAGACAATAGCCGGCCCGACGCGGGCGATGTCTGCATCGTCTACGGGGCGGTGGACCTGCCGGGCCGGGTGATTGACCTGGCTGAGTTGCCCGCGGGCACTATGTTCATTTATGGCGCCAGCGATCAGGCCATCGCCGGTGACGCGATTGCCGCCGGCGATATCCACGGCGATGGTTACGACGACCTGTTTATCGGCGTGCCCGGCGACAATGGCCCGCTCAACCGGCGTTTTTCTGGTGGCATTGTCGTGATCGCCGGCGGTCCGCAATTGCCGGCGGTGATCGACCTGGCTTCGCCGAGTGTGCCGCTGGTCTGGATCCAGGCACCTGACAACTTTGATTTCTCCGCCTACTGGGCGGCCAGCGGTGATTTTGACGGCGATGGCTCCGTCGATATTATGCCCAATGGGATGGCGGGTGACGGTCCCGATAATCGGCGTAACAACGCCGGTGAAGCCCATGTGGTGAGCGGTCGAATGGTGGCAGAGATGTTGGGAGGGGCGGTGCAGCCGACAGCGGTGGCCGAAGAGGCGTCGATCGCCGTGCCGGCGCAAGCGTCGCTGGAGCAGAATTATCCGAACCCGTTTAATAGCAGCACTGCGATTGGCTTTTCGTTGGCCGAGGATGTCGCGCTGGATCTGGGCGTCTACGATGTGACTGGTCGGCGGATCAGGACCTTGTTGGCGGGTTGGCGCAGCGCTGGTGTGCATTCTGTCGTTTGGGATGGGCGCGATGCGGTGGGTAAGCGGGTGGCCAGCGGTGTGTATTTGTACCGATTGTTGGCCGGCGACGAGACTGAGGCGAGACGGTTGTTGTTGTTGAAATAGCCGGTCTTGGCGAATATTAAGGCTATGCCCTTCTCGTATCACATAGCGAATGGTCGGCGGGTGTTGGCCGTTCTGGCGTGTGTCCTTTGCACTTCTCAGACGCTGCCCGGAGATCTGGGCGCGACGACTGCGCCGGTGGATAGCAGCGAGGTCGTGGGAGACCGGTTGTTGGCGGAAGGGCGCTATCGCGCGGCGGTGCGGGCTTTGCAACTCTCAGTGCGCCGACAGCCCGATTCGGCGCAACGGCATCGCAAGTTGGGCGCGGCAATGGCCAAGGACGAGCAGTTGCCGCAGGCCGTCGCCGCATATGAACGGGCAATCGCGCTGCGCGAAGACTATGCCAAAGCTCGCACCGAACTAGCCATTTTATTGACCCGGTTGGATCGCCACGACGAGGCGGTCCAGACGTTAGAGCGAGCCGTCGAACTCAGTCCCGACTACGCATGGGCGCATATGTCGCTGGGTTTACTGCATTTCAGCAAGGGGCGCTACGACAAGGCATTGCTCGCGTACGAACAAGCGATAGACGCCGAGACTGACTATGGCGAGGCGTGGTTCAATGTCGGCGAGGTACACCTCAAGCAAAATGACTACCCTGCTGCGGAAAAGGCTTACCGCCGAGCGATCGGCGTCGATTCGACTGTGGCTAAATATCGCAACGGGCTGGCTGCTAGCCATTATCGCCGCCGCGACTACGCCGCCGCCGTTTCTGAACTGAAACGCGCCGTGTCATTCGATTCGCTCTACGCGCGGGCCCGTTTCAACTTGGGCAATGCGCTATTGCGCACCGGCCAACGGGAAGAAGGGCGGCGACAGTTGGACCTCTACCGGCGGCTCGAAGAGGAAGAACGCGAGATCTCCTCGATGAAAAACACCTTGCTCACAACGCCGGATAAAGCTGAGATCTATCACGATATGGGCATGGTCTATTCTCGGCGCGGCCAATATGATCAAGCCCGGATCCACTATTTGCAGGCCATCGCTCGGGATTCCCTATTTGCGCCTTCCTATCACAACCTAGGTAATATTCAATTGCGACAGGGCCGGATCGAAGAAGCCATCGCATTGTTTCGCCGTGCGATTGGCACGGATTCGACCTACGTGCTGTCCTATTTGGCTTTGGGCAATACGCAAATGCGGGTCCGGCAAGTGCCGCAAGCGCTGGCGAGTTATCTGCGCGGTTTGGAAATAGCCCCTGACAATGCCCGCCTCAAACGCAATGCCGAGATGGCGCGGCAGATCCTTGCTGCGACCAAGAAGCAGCGATAGCATGCGGACAATGACAGTGCCCTGCAAACGCCCTGTGTATCTGACACTGCTGTGGCTGCTATTCGCCCTTGCAATGCCGGCGTATGCCGCTTTGCCAAAATTTGCCGAAGTAACAAAAGAAGCGGGTATCGATTTTCGCTATATAAACGGCGCGAGCGGTGCCAAATACATGCCGGAGGCCGTCGGGTCTGGGGCGGCATTTTTCGACGGTGACGGCGACGGATTGCTCGATTTGTATATCGTTAATGGGGCGGCGTTGCCGGGTTATGCGGGGCCGACCGGGCGCAAT
>DQLG01000357.1 GCA_015660315.1 Candidatus Latescibacterota bacterium | reverse complement strand
CGTTCGCAGCTTGAACCGACAACCGCAAATTCACAAATTCAAAAGCCAATATTACCGCTGCTCGCCCCACCCCGCTGCTCGCGTATCGGCCCCTGCTGCAACCGCGTGTAAAGATCGTTCCACTGCTTCGACCCATCGTCGTCCCAGATCTCCAGCGTAACACCAGGCTCCTGTGCCGGATCATTGCCCCTCTGGCGAAAGTGAGGCCAGCAGTGGTCTTTCATATTGGCGAAATGCACGACGCGCCCACCCTGCCAGACGACGGATAGGATATGTCGCTCGTCCGGCAACCGATAGGGCTCCTCCATCGCATATTTCTTCAGCGCATCCTCATTCACCTCGACCCCGAGCCCAGGGCCGTCAGGCACTTGCAGATACCCTCCGCAAATGGTCAAAGGTTCATTGAGCAGTTCATCGGTGTAGTTATTCATACAGGTGATCGTCGGCCACTGGGCAAAAGGCAATACCGCCCCCAAATGCGCCGACAGCGCCGTCACCAGCCCGACCCCAACCATCTGTAGCCAAAAGGGTTTCTCAAACTCACCAGCCAACTGCCCTTGGCGCAGCACCGCAGAGACCCCGCCGCCAATGACAAAACCATCGCAAACCGCCTCGCGCACCGCGGTGTGGAAAGGCGGCGAACCGAAGTGCAGCGCGATCGGCTTGGCCACCTTGCGGCGCAGTTCGCGCTGGCCTTCGACATCCGCTTGGTTGAGCGTACCTTCATAGATGGAGACGCGTTCGTATTGATCGAGTCGCTGCATCACAGGCACCGCCGTACCCACCTTCATCAGCATGCCGTTCCAATCCATGTCGAGCCGATAATGCGGAGGCGTGACCGCGCTAATCGCCTCCACCTGCTCGTAGACGTCAAACCAGGGGCGGGTCTTGAATTTGTGGAAGATATACCCGTCCCTGACTGCGTCCTGCGCTTCTCCAGCCAAGTCCTCCGGGCTCATCTTCGTGTTCCACCAAGCGATCGGGCACCAGTCGCGCACCTTACTCAGATTAAACAGGCGATGCACCGGCACTTCCAGCGCCTTGCCAACCACGTCGTAGATCGCCATCTGCAAACCGGCGCCGAGGCTGTCGTCGCCTAACAATTCGGCGGGGTTGCAACCGCGCACCCGCTCTATCGCCTCGTCGCTGACTTTGCCCCAAGTATAATGCGGTAGGGTCTCGCCATAACCGACGCTGCCGTCGTCGGTGGTGACGCGAATGATCTCGACGATTTGCCACTGCCACACCAATAGCGCGTTCCAGCGGCGCACCCGTTCGGTAAAGGGTACGCGCAGGGTGATTCGTTCGATGTCTTTGACGCGTAGGGCTGGTTTCATAATAGGTCTCCGGATCAGTCAGTTATACAGGTTCGTCCGGGCCGCCAGGCAAAGGCTCGCCGACCCGAAGTTACACCCGATATATTCGCTGCGATTATTTGCTAGGATATTCACTCTTACTCGTGCACGTCGCCGCTTACTTCTGGGCCGCCGCTGGCCTTCCAGGGCATTGCCATCGTCGGTGGCTTGGCGTGGTGATCGCCGCGCGGCGGTTTGCGCCGGGCGCGAAATTCGCTAATCAAACGGGCGAACTTAGAACTGGCCTCGTCAACCGCCGCTTTACCTTTCTCCTTCGTCGCTAGCGACGCCTGGCCCAGCACACCCGAATCCGAATAAGAAGCCGTCCAACTGACGGGCGTACCTGGACCGGCGGCGAACAAATCTACCCATTGGAAGTCCGACTCGTATTTATGAAAGGCGATATCGCCGTCGACGATCTTGTCCATGCGCACATTGTCCTCGTCGAAATAGAGATAGACCGAGGTTTCTAACTCGCAAGCGTGAGCACAGCCGCCGGGAAACTTGCTCTCACGCCAGCCTTTCATAAAGGCGGGATCGACGCCAAGGAGGTTCCACCAACTGCAGGCGATGCATTCGGCGTCGGTCTCCAGATTCACTCGCCGCGCCGCCAGATCTAAATTCGGCACATTCGAGCCATGGCCGTTGAGAAAGATGATCTTCTTGAAACCGTGATAGGCCAGGCTCTTGCCCACATCAATATTGCATTTGATAAAATTTTCCCAGTCGACATTGATCGTGCCGGGAAAATCCATCACATGCGCGGTATAACCGTGAATAAAGGTCGGCATGACCAATACGTCATCGGGAATGCGCTTGGCCGTCTCCTCGGCGATACCACGCGGGCACACCACATCGACGTCGAGCGGCAGGTGCGGGCCGTGCTGTTCGGTAGAGCCAACTGGGACAATAACCACCTTCTCCGCCTCGACCGCCTCATTGATATCGGGCCAGGTCAGTTTTTCGTAACGCCAGAGTTCAGTCGCCATAATAATCTCCCGTTTTAACCTTCGTTTATTAAGGTCTATCAATGTGTATAAAAAAGGAGCCGATCCACGCCTGGACCGGCTCTTTTCCTTTGGTTGCAAATCCGTTAGGCGAGCCTATCGCGTACCAACCGCTACCAGTCGACGACCGAGCCGTCATCTGGATCGAACTGAGGCCCATAAGGACTCGGTTCACCGACCATGCCCATCAGCTTGTCCTCGTCGATGGTGATGCCGAGTCCGGGGCCGGGCGGTATCGGGCGGTGGCCGTTTTCGACCGGCGGCAGAGGCTCTGCAAGCAGTTCCGCGTATTCGTTGTCGCCGCGCTCCTGGGCGAGAAAATTCGGCACACAGGCGGCGATTTGCAGACTCGCAGCCAGCGAGCAAGGGCCTTGCGGGTTGTGCGGCGCGATCGGCGAAAAATAAGCTTCGGCCTGGCCGGCGATAATACGCAGCTCGGTGATACCACCAGCATAGCAGATGTCGGGCTGCAGGATGACCGCGGCCCGCTTTTCGAGGATTTCCTTAAAACCCCACTTGGTGAAAATGCGCTCGCCGGTGGCGATGGGGATGTGTGTCTTGGCAGCAATCTCGGCCATCACGTCGATATTGAGCGCCTGCACAATTTCTTCGTAGAACCAGGGCTGACAGGGCTCTAGTGCCTTGACCAGTTGCAAAGCGGTCGGCGGCTGCACGGCACCGTGGAAGTCAACACCAATATCGACACCGGAGCCGTGTTTGTCGCGCAGCGCCTTGAAGCGCTCGACCACCTCATCGACGAACATTGGGCTTTCGACATATTTGAAGGCTTTGCGCGAGGAACTCGGACCGACCTTCATCGCATTGACACCGGTCTTTTCGCTGACCTCGCCGTAGACGCGTATCTTCTCGCGCGTCGGGCCGCCGAGCAATTTGTAGACGGGCACTCCAAAACACTTGCCGGTGATATCCCATAGCGCCATATCGATGCCGGAAGTGATCGCGGTTTTGATCGGGCCACCGCGGTAGAAGGCGCCGCGGTGAATGGCCTGCCAGTGGTGAACGACCGGCCGAGGGTCCTTACCGACCAGGTAATCGGCGACTTCGAGCGCGCCGGCGGCGCAGGCCTTGGCGTCGTCCTTGAGCATCTCGCCCCAACCAGTGATGCCGGCATCAGTCGATATCTTGACGAAGACCCAAGAGTTTTCGAGCACGAAGGTCTCAATCTTGGTGACCTTGATCTCGTCGTTCGGGCCAATCGGCCCTTCTGTATGAGCCATGTACTACTCCTTTATGTGGGCGGCAAGCGATGATTGACTAATCCCGCATGAAAAATAATCGCCACAATAAAAAGCCTTTTCGCCGGCAGGGTCAAACCATTTCAATTAACGCCGCTATTCGAACCAAGTCGTACCCGGATACTGATACTGGCGCCCGACCTCTTCATCAAGCTCGACACCGATACCGGGACGGCCGTCAAAATGAATAAAGCCGTCCTTGATGATATCTGTCTTCTCCTGGATGATCGTGCTCCAATAATCGCGGTGCAGCCAGTGATATTCCAATATCAGAAAATTGGGCACTGTGGCACAGACATGGGCCGAGGCCAACGTGCCGACCGGCGACGAAACATTATGCGGAGCGAAGGGGATATAGTAGATCTCGGCCATATTGGCGATCTTGCGACATTCGGAAAGCCCGCCGCATTTGGGGATGTCGGGCATGATGATATTAACCGCCTGCTTTTCGAGCAAATCGCGGAAACCGAGGCGCAAATAGAGGTTTTCACCACTGCA
Organism: Candidatus Latescibacterota bacterium; assembly: GCA_015660315.1. Taxonomy (GTDB): domain Bacteria; phylum Latescibacterota; class UBA2968; order UBA8231; family UBA8231. The sequence continues at coordinate 6,053 of DQLG01000357.1, read as the reverse complement.
GATCGGCACGCTGGTCGACTGCGTAACCGTGCGCATCGCATCGACATTTTCCGCCGGCACCGGTTCCTCCAGCCACATCAAATGATATTGCTCTAGCGCCTTGGCCAAGCGAATCGAACTGGGCACGTCAAGACGAGTGTGCACGTCGGCGGCCACATCAATATCCCGGCCCGCGGCCCGGGTAACCATATCGACCAGGCTGACCATGCGCTCGTGCTCCCACTGGTTGGCGGTAAAATTAAAGCGGTCCTTTTCAAAGTGGGCCACCTCGCTCTCGCGATGACCATAAGCGCCGATGTCTACATCGATTTTCAGCGCGGTGAAACCGCGTTCTAACACTTCATCGACCACCCCTTTGATCTGGTCGAAATTCATACCCGGCGACACCTCACAATCGGCATAGACGCGAATCTTGTCGCGAAATTTACCGCCTAACAACTCGTAGACGGGCACGTCCAGCGCCTTGCCCTTGAGGTCCCAGAGCGCGATCTCGATGCCCGTCAGAGCCGTAATCAGCGCGCCGGCATCACCGCCGTCAAAGACGTGGCTGCGGCGCATATCCTCAAAAATGGCATCGACGGCGAAGGGGTCGCGCCCCACCAGTTTTTCTTCAAGATATTGAATAATGGCAATGGCCTGCTTACCGCCGTGTACGCATTCGCCCGTACCGACAATACCCGCATCGGTGCTCACGCGCACCCACAAGTGCATTCCATGGCCAACTGTAGCCGCCGTTTTTATTGCAGTTATTTTCATCACGGTCTCTCCCTTTTTCGTGATTAGTTATAATTCTATTCTACCTCTAAATAGTTCTGCCAGAACCAGTTCAGAGCATCTGCCTAAGGAGCGCAATGTGCTAGGTCGAGGGCGACCCAGATGGAAATGGCGTTACGCGAGGAAAAAGACCAATAGGGGTTGTCCAGGTGCCAGGCCGTAGGATTGGCCCACGGTTCTTTGATCAGCGCCTGGTCGTGCCAAATCCGCATGCCGTTGACCCCGGCCAATTCCGTCGCCATTTTGCCCAAGCGCGCGTCGAGCATCAAAGAGCGCATGCCCTGGTGGTCGACCCAGAGATTTAAACGCTGGGTAAAGACCTTGTCGTAGTAGGAATCGCCGCTCTTCATATCGCCGTTGGCCAGCTTGCGGTCCTGCCGGTTGGCTACCGCCTCATCGACATAGGTCCTCCAAGTCTGCAGCTCTTCGGCATCGAGCAAACCTTTGACCACCACTACTCCGTCCTGCTGGTAACTCTCTAGCTGTCCGAGTGTCAATTCGCTCTTCATTCTTCTGCCCTTTCCTAAACCCGCTATTCGCAGCAATTTTACAATACCCCGTCCTGCGGCGCATATTCTCTATCTTGTAGGTTAGGAAGTAAAATGAGATATAAACAATTAGGCAAGACCGGCATCAAAGTGAGTGAGTATGGCCTAGGCACCTGGGCCATGGGTGGCGGCGCTTATGGCATCACGGATGATGAAGAGTCGATCCGCACGATTCACCGGGCACAGGAGCAGGGCGTCACCTTGCTCGACACCGCACCCATGTACGGCCATAAAGTGGATGGCCGCAGTGAGACGGTTTGCGGTCGGGCATTAAGAGGTCGGCGGGATAAGTGGATTCTCTCCACGAAGTTCGGCCGGTCCCTGACACCCGATAGCAATGGCAAATCGACCATCGTCGAAGATTATTCGAACAAACGCATAATGGCCAGCACTGAGACTTCTCTTGACAGATTGCAGACCGATTATCTCGATGTGCTTTTTGTACACACCCCAACCCCAGACCAGCCCGGTCTTTTTAACCCCGAAGAAGCTTTTTCCACCATGGCCCAACTCAAGACACAAGGCAAGATTCGGGCCGTTGGTTTTAGCTTCCATCTGTATTCGGGATCCTGGATAGAGCAGATCGAGCCCTTCCTGCGCTCGGGAGTTATCGATGTCGTCCAGGTCGGCATTTCTCTGATGCTACCGGAGCCGATAGATAATCTGCTGCCTATTATCAAGGAGACCGGCACTGGTTTTGTCGCAAGAGAATCCCTGGCTAACGGTTTTTTGACAGACTCCTTCACGATCGAAGGTCCTTTTAACGCTGGAGATCCCAAGGGCAACCTTCCCAAGGAAAAAATTCAAGAAAAATTAGACAAGGCCAATCAATTTAAATTTTTACTCGATCTGTCTCCGGGGATATCTTCCTTACCCGAAGCCGCCCTCCACTGGACGGTTTCTATGCCTGAGGTGAGTACGGTTATTCCCGGCGCCAAGAACATCGAGGAATTAGAGCAGTGTATCCGTGGTGCCGACGCGGAACCGTTCGAGCAAATGACTATGAATAAAATTCGAGATATACAAAACACTTGGGGAGACTGGAAGATCTATGGTTAAAACTATTTTCACCTTCATTTTTATCGCCCTAATCGCCCTAATCGCCATATCGCCCGCAAAGGCGCAGACCGAGCTAGATGATGGGATGTATGCCCAGATGCAGACCAATAAAGGGCTTATTCTTCTGAGGCTATTCTACGACAAAACGCCACAAACTGTTGCCAATTTTGTCGGCCTGGCCGAAGGCAGTAAACAATGGCGCGACCCAGATACCCAACAGCTGAAGCAATCGAAGTTTTATGACGGCATAAAATTCCACCGGGTCATCAAAGACTTTATGATCCAGAGCGGGGACCCGCTCGGCACGGGCGCAGGAGGCCCCGGTTTTAGATTCCGCGACGAGTTCCACCCGCAGCTAAAACACAATAAACCCGGCATCCTGTCGATGGCTAACTCCGGCCCCCATACCAATGGCAGCCAGTTTTTCATTACCCATACCGCGACGCCCTGGTTGAACAATAAACACTCCGTATTCGGAGAGGTAGAACAGGGTATGGAGGTCGTCAACAAAATCGCCCAAAACGATGTCATCCTATCGTTGACGATCTTGCGCGTGGGCGCAACTGCCCAGAATTTTGACGCGGCCATATTCGAAAAGAGAGCCACCGAAGAAGGGCAGAAATTAGCGGAGAAAAATAAAAAAGAACTCCCCCCCATTACGGGTAAAGCAGACCCCAGCCGCATTCCACAACCCGGGCAGCCGGCCGCCGAGACAGTGGCCGTAGACCTGATGGTCATCGCGTATAAAGGGTCCCAACTGCCCAAAGAAAATATCTATTACGACAAGCCGGGTGCACTGGCGATCGCACAGGCGTTAGTAGAAGTTGCTCGTCAAGAAGGCATCGACTTCGACGACCTCAACAGCAAGTTCACCGATTTTCCGCAACAAACCACTCTCCCCGTCCTACAACAGTCCGCCGAACAGCTGCCCCCCTTCCTTAAACCGGCTTTTCACCTCGCGGTCGGACAGATTAGCGACCCCATTGATTCCCCCATGGGCTTCCTAATACTCAGAAGAAAACAATGAACCGAATCTACAGCCACCGATGGCTAAGCTAGAACACTCCTTGCCCGAGCGCCCGGATGAAAAAAATCACGGTCCTTCCTTTTTAGGGCTCGATCCAGACTGGACTCTGCTCTTTCTCGGCTGGCTCATTGCTTGTATATCGACCCTGGGCAGTTTGTTCTTCAGCTACGTCATGGAGTTCGCTCCATGCGTTCTGTGTTGGTACCAGCGCATATGCCTATTCCCGCTGGTCATTATCACCGCGCGCGGGCTCTTTCCACTCGACCGGCATGTCATCAAATATGCTTTGCCCTTGGCGGCCTTGGGCTGGCTGCTGGCAGCCTACCACAACCTGCTCTACGCAGAGTTGATCCCGGCCGACATGCAGCCCTGCGGCAAGGGCATATCGTGCACAGAAGAGCATATAGAACTATTCGGGTTCCTATCTATCCCGCTACTTTCGCTAATCTCGTTCACCACGCTGGTGTCGATCCTGATCATCTTGCAGAGGAGAAGCCGCAAATGAAACGCATCCTGTTCGCCGCAGCATCCCTTGTATTAATCGCGGTTTTCTTTGTTGCTGCCTCGTACTACAAAAATCAGCGGGCAGCAGAACTCGGTTTTATGGCCCAGGAGCAGGCCTCGACATTTGTTCGGCCGCATTCGCCCACGCTCGGCAGCGACGACGCCAAGGTCTACATCGTCAAATTTACCGATCCCGCGTGCGAGACTTGTGCGTCGTTCTCGCCATTCATCAAGCAGGCCATGGAGGCTTTTCCCGGCCAGATCAAGGTCGTCATCCGTTATGCCCCCTTTCATGAGGGAGCCGACGGGGCCGTCCGCATACTCGAAGCAGCGAGAAAACAAGGGAAATTCTGGGAAACCTTGCAGTTGCTTTATCAGCGACAGAGCACCTGGACCCAGCACCATCGCGTGGTGCTGGACGAGATCTGGCAGTTTCTGCCCGAGGTGGGGCTCGACGTCGAGCGCGTGAAAGAAGATATGAGGGACCCGAGTATCGCGGCGATTATCGAGCAAGATCTGGCCGATGCCAGAGCGCTGGGCGTACGCAAAACACCGGGTTTTTTCGTCAATGGGAAACCGCTTGAGCCCTTCGGAGCCCGCCCCCTCACGGCACTGATCAAGGCTGAGATCCGGGAGAAGTATCCCGAGTGAATAATCTCCTACCCTTCTACGCCCTCATTGACTGGAATCCGCCATGCACAATAAGTTCGTCAACCTGCTCGCTCGTTCTTTTGCGCACTCGCCTCTGCAATCCCGGCCGAGCTAGGCCATGCCATGCCCGCCCCCTCTGACCTTCCGGTATCCATCTAAAATCCCCACTCGATCGCACGCAAATCCTCAATAAACGACACCCTCTATAGCATCTGCGTCTTACTTGCGGGCCGCTACCACGAAAACCCGGACAAGGCATACCCCGTATAATTGCCGCTCAAGAGCTGCATAATCCCATCAAGCCCAGAGCCTACCGTCACGGATTACGTGCCTTATATGCGCAAAGACCATTGCCATCAGCGCGAATGTCCTAGGACGCGACGTGGGTCGCTACCGCATTAATTTTGAGGGGGGGGATTTGATTATGTAGACGGCTACGCCTAAATGCACAGGATCGCGGATTGAAGAATATGACCGGACCTGTATTATCGGCCCAGTATATACGCCAAATGAGGCGTAAAAAGCTCGGGTTCCAAAAGAAAGGAGTCGTGCCCTTTCTCCGAATGCACGGTGATCCGCATATTGCGCACCCCTACCTGCTTTAACACGCCCGCCATTTCCTCCTGCCATTCGGGATAGAAACAGACATCCGAATCAATGCTAAAGATCAAATAGTTCTGCTCGCGGCAACGCGCGAACAACTCGTCCATAGACTCGGCACCCGATTCGGCGACCAGGTCAAAACGTTGCCAAAAGTCGACGATGCGCAAAAAGCTATTGGCGTCGAAACGCTCGATGAATTTGTGCCCCTGGTAGAGCATATACGACTCGAGCGGGTTGGCCAACGGATACCAGGAAAAGTTAGCCGCTGTGGGCAGCACCTCCTGCCGGGCACGATCCTGCATCGTGTATAGCGATACATAGGTCTTGTGGCTGATCATGCGCGCCAAGGCCAAGCCGCGGTCAGGGCTCGGCCCCTCATAATAATCGCCGCCACAAAAATGTGGGTCGTGTTCGATCGCGCAAATCTGCTCAAAGTTGTGAATGCGCTGTAGAGGTTTCACTTCTATGCTGGCAGCAATAGGCACTACGACATCTACACGCTGCGGATAGCGCGTCGCCAAACTCAGGCACATCATGCCGCCCAGCGATGCACCGATTACGGCGTGTAACTTTTCAATCTCTAAATGATCGAGCAATTGCATCTGCGAATCGACGACATCAGCGACAGAGACGTGTGGAAAGCTCGAGCCGTAGGGCTTGCCCGTCGCCGGATCGAGCGAAGACGGCCCCGTCGACCCATAACACCCGCCCAAATAATTGGCGCAAATCACATAAAAGCGTCGCGTGTCGATCGCTTTGTCCGGCCCAACAAAATCGTCCCACCACCCCACTTGGCATTCACTCGTCCAACGCTTACCCGCCCCGGACACCGATTCAGTAAAACCGGCGACGTGGTGACTGCCTGACAACGCGTGAAAGAGCAATAT
>DQLG01000093.1 GCA_015660315.1 Candidatus Latescibacterota bacterium | reverse complement strand
CGCCGACCCCACTAATTCGTCGGGCCGCAACCGAGCCCGTTCCTCCACCTCTTCGTCTCGGCGCACCAAAGCCAGCAGCATGTGGTCCTGGGCCACCTGTAACGAAAACTGCAATCGCTGCCAAAGCCGGGATAACACACCCTGGTTGGGCGAAAAGAGTAGGGAAAAAAGAAAGATTGCCCCCACCACCACCACCATTGCCCCCGCAATAGAAGAGTCCCAATAACTCGCCAGATAATAACCCGCGACCGCTGACGACACCCCGAAGGACATGGCCAATCCGATCACCACTTCCAACCGATCGCTCCACAAATAGGCCGCCGCCCCCGGAACAATCAGCATCGCCACCACCAGAATCGCACCGACCGACTCGAACGACGCGACCGTTGTCAGCGATACCATCCCCATCAGCAGATAGTGTATAAGCGTGGCATTGATCCCAACTGATACCGCCATTGCCGGATCGAACGAGGCGATTTTGAGCTCTTTGTAGAATAAGGTGACCAATAGGAGGTTGACCGCCAGCACCCCACCGAGTATCCACACCGGCCGAGGCCCCAACGAATCTTCGCCCCATAAGAGCAGATCCCAAGGGGTATAGGCAATCTCCCCGTAAAGCACGCACTCCTGGTCGAGATCGACCTGGCCGGCAAAGGCCGTAATCAACACTACACCTAAAGCAAAGAGCGCGGTAAAGACCACGCCGATCGAAGCGTCTTCTTGTACTTGCCACTTTTTGTGGAAGGCCTCGACCAGCAGCGTGGTCACTAGGCCAAAGAGGGTCGCGCCCAAAAACATCGGCACTATCGCCCGACTGCCGGAAAGCAAGAAGGCGATCGCGATGCCAGGCAACACCGCATGGCTCAAGGCGTCACCCAAAAGCGACATCTTTCGCAATACCAGGAAGGTGCCCAACAAGCCACAGGACGCCGTGGCGAGAACGCCGGTGAGCACGATCCAGAACGATCCTGAAACCTCGATCATTCGCGCCCCCCCCGGCGATACTGACTGCCCGTGCCGTGTAAATTGATGATCTGTTCCGTATCGATACCCCGTTCGCGCGCGAGGATTTCCTCGAGCCGGACGATGATCTCCGGCGTCAATAGATGCTCGACCTCATCGGCGGGCCGGTCCACGTGGTCAGCGTCGAGAATCGTCCGATAATAGAGATAGTGCTCCCACAATCGATGAGACTTGACCACAAAAAGCCCTTCCTCCAGGCCAGCCTCGGTCAGCAAGAAACGACCGTCCTTCCGCAGCGCCAACCCCGTTTTTTCGAGTTGTCGCCCGATGCGCTTGACCTTGTCCGGCGAATGCCCCATCTCTATCGCCAACTCCTCTATCGCCCAGGCGCGCTGCTGCGCAAATTTCTCCTGCAATTCAAAACAGGCACGTAAAAAGTGCTGTTGCGCCTCGCGGCGCGCATTATGCTGCCGCCGTAGGCCACGTGCCAATACTCCTCGTTTCGGCGCCAAGAGTGCCGATACAACAAAAAAGAATGTGGCGACCAATACCATCACCGGCCCGGTGGGAATCCTCGGGGCCAGGGAACTGATAAAGGTCCCGACGATCCCAGAAGCACCACCAAATGCCGTGGCGAGCAGAACCATTTTGTTTAATTTTTCGGTCCAGAAGCGCGCCGCTACCGCCGGCGTAATCAGCATTGCCGCGACCAACACCACCCCGACCGCCTGCAAACCCACCATCACAGTCAAAGCAATCAGCCCCATCAACAACACGTCAATCCAACGGGTAGAATAGCCCAGCGTCTGCAAGAAATTAGGATCGAAAATCAGCGCCTTGAATTCCTTGAAAAACAACACCAACACCAGGGTGATCAAGCCGGCCAAGATGCTCATGACCTTCAAATCGTCCTCGACCAACGAGGCCGCCTGACCGAAGAGAAATTTGTCTAAACCGCTCTGATTGCCTGACCCGGTCCGTTGGATATGCGTCAGCAGCACGATGCCTATGCCGAAAAAAACCGACAACACGATACCGATCGCCGCATCGGCCTTGATACGGGTAAAATTGATGATAAACTGCATCAACAATACACCGAGCACGCCGGAGACCGTCGCTCCCGCCAAGAGCAGCGGCAAGGCCTTGCTGCCCGTCCACAAATAGGCCAAGGCCACGCCGGGCAATGCCGCATGCGCCAACGCGTCGCCGACCAAGCTCCGCCGCCGCAACACCGCAAACGACCCCAACAGCCCCCCGGTCGCCCCGATCAACAGCGAGCCAAAGAGCACAAAACGCACATTGGCATCGGCTAAGGTCATAAAGCGCAAGGCGTTTTCGAGCATTATCGGTCCCCGCGCCGCTGTTCGGCCATCGCCTGGGCGGCCTGCGAAAGCACTGTCAAACGACCGCCATAGGTCTTTTGTAGGTTTTCGTCGGTGAAGACCTCATGAGTCAGACCGGAGGCCACGACCCGCATATTGAGCATGATGACCCAGTTGAAATATTCGGTGACCGTCTGCAAATCGTGGTGGACGACCAGGATCGTCTTGCCCTGCTCGCGCAAGGTCACCAGGATGTCGATAATAGCCCGCTCCGTCGCCGCATCGACCCCGGCGAAGGGTTCGTCCATCATATAGATGCGTGCGTCTTGCGCTAACGCTCGCGCCAAAAAAACCCGCTGCTGCTGGCCCCCCGACAACTGGCTGATCTGCCGCTCGGCGAAATCCCCCATACCCACCTTGTCCAGCGATTCCCGCGCTATACGGCGATCCTCTTTTCCGGGTCGTCGCATCCACCCGATATGGCCGTAGCGCCCCATCAACACCACCTCGAGCGCGCTGATCGGAAAATCCCAGTCCACCGACTCGCGCTGCGGCACATAGCCGATGATCTTGCGCATTTCGCTGTAGTCCTTGCCGTAAATCTTAACCCATCCCGAAGCCTTGGGTACCAGTTCCATAATGGCCTTGATCATCGTGCTCTTGCCCGCACCATTGGGACCGATGATCCCGACAAGTTGCCCCTCGGGCACATCGAGATCCACATCCCAAAGCACCGGCTTTTTGTGATAGGCGATCGTCATATCGTGGATTTGGATCGGATGGGTGTTTTGGCTCACCTCAATGCTCCTACGATTGTATTGACATTGCTTTCGACCATGCCGATATAACTGTCGGCACCGCTGCCGGCACCGCCCATCGCGTCGGAATACAGCGTGCCGCCGATCACCACTGCGAAACCGCGATCGAGGCACCCCTGGCGCACCGCTTCGATCGAACGCGCCGGCACGCTGCTTTCGACGAAGATTGCTTTTACTTGCCCCTCGACGATCCGGTCGACCAGTTGTATCACGTCGTTGACCCCGTATTCGGCCACCGTGGAAATGCCCTGTAAACCGACCACCTCAAACCCATAGGCCAAACCAAAATAGCCAAAAGCATCGTGGGCGGTTATCAATACCCGCTGCTGCTTGGGGATCTGCTCGACTTGCTCGATGACCCATTGATGCAACGCGTCGAGACGAGCGCGATACTGCTCGCCGTTGCGGCGATAGACCTCCACGCCCTCCGGATCCAATTCACTCAGACTCGCCACCGCAACCTCAACCGTCTGCGCCCACAGGGATACGTCAAACCATATATGGGGGTCAAAATGGCCCAAGAATTCGGGCGGGCGACGCAATTTTTTCTCGTCAACCCCGCCGGCGACCGCGACCACTTTCTTGCTCCGAGCCATTTTGGCGAAGATATCCTCCATCTTGCCTTCTAAAAAAAGACCGTTAAAGAGCACGATATCGGCATCGGTTATCCGCACCAAATCGCCTTGAGACGCCTTGTAATAATGCGGATCGACGCCTGGCCCCATTAGTCCGGTAACCTCGACTCGATCACCACCAAGATTCCTTGCCAAATCGGCCACCATACCCGTGGTAGCCACAATCTTTATGCGCCCATTTGATGCTTCTTGCTCAGGGGTGCTACAGGCCGTGGCAATCAGAGCGCATAGTAGTATGTAAATTCTTCGCATTGATTTACCGTCTAGGTTAAATAGCCCTTAGCCGATTGATGAAAGGCCTATGTTTTTTTATAGAATTATTAGACTTACAGCACTTTAAATTTAGCCATGTCTAAAAAAAAGTCAAGGGCATTGCTAAATACCTCTCCTCAGCCTTATATTTACTAACGTTGTTGATCACAGTCGGAGGAGGTGGGGATTGATCAGCCAAGCCATAGAAGATTATCTCAAGGCCATATACAAACTGCAGCACGGCAGCACGGAAAACGAACGGGTCACCACTTCGGTGATCGCCGACCGCATGGAGGTAGCCGCTGCCTCGGCAACCAATATGATCAAGAAGCTGGCTGAAATGCACCTCTTGGTCCATACCCCCTACCAAGGGGTAGAACTCACGAATGCTGGCGAAAAAATAGCATTAGAAACGATTCGCCACCATCGCCTTATCGAACTCTACCTGGCACAAGCGCTGGGTTATCCCTGGGATCAGATCGACGCTGAAGCCGATCGTTTAGAACATGCGATTTCAGAGGAATTTGAGGATCGTATCGACAAGGCCCTGGGTTATCCCACTATCGGCGCCCACGGCGAACCCATCCCGACCAAACAAGGTAAGATTAAAGACCTGGACTACCCTCGGCTATCCGATCTCGAAACCGGACAACCGGCGATCATCCGTCGGGTCAGCGACCACAATCCAGAGATGCTACGTTATATGAATCAGATGGGGTTACAATTGGGAACCCGCGTCGAAGTACGCGAAAAAGCGCCTTTCAGCGGCCCATTACAACTGAAAATAGACGTCGACAAAGAGGAATCCTTGGGGTTGGAAGTCGCCTATAACATCTTTGTCGATCTCGCGCCCTAGCACGCGTCTTAATACCTCCGCTCAACTGCCTTTGCTGTGTCCGTTCGAATGCACCCGCAGACGCTTGGCCCTGCGCTCTTCAAGCGCGGGTATCAACCGCTCGAAATGCTCGCCGAGCATTTCGAGCCGCATATTCTCCGTCGTCATCGCCAATAAGCGTTGCTTCACCCCTAGATCCAGCGCCACCGTCTGGGCGATCTGAAACGCATTCTCTGCGTCACCCCCTTCAGCCTCGGCACCCGATACCTCCTCGACGAGTTCAAGCAGACGCCGATATCTAGCTAGAACCCTTGCCTGCAGGACCAGGTCGGTTGCTTCCTCTTCGTCGTCAATGTATTCGACCCAAGCTTCAAGATAGGATTTGTCACCGACGACCTGTTCGATGCGAAAACGTCGTGCACCCAGAGTGATAATATTGAGCCGCCCATCTTCACCCTCTTCGAGCACTTCCTCCAATACGACGGTACAACCCACCTCCGCAAGCACTTCAGTGCCTTCGCCCAGGATAATGCCGACCTGCAACAACTCACCCCGCTCTCGCGCCGCCCGCACATCGGCGAACATTTGTTTGTAGCGTTCCTCAAAAATATGTAGAGGCACTATTTCCCCGGGAAAAACGACGATCTGTAGGGGGAAAATCGGAATAGTAGCGTGATCTGCCATCTAATCGGTTGCGCTCCGGGAAATCCTGGGCTAGTCTATAGCCCTATGGAGGGTGAATATTTCATCCCGGCGGATACTGAACATATCGCGCGGGAAAAAAACAAGGCCAAAGAACTTCGCCGCTCCCAGTGGTGGAAGCGCAAGCGATCCTCCGGCCAATGCCACTATTGTGCTGGATCGTTCCCACCGGGGGAACTAACCATGGACCACGTAGTGCCGCTCAGCCGTGGCGGCCTAACCGCCAAGTCCAACGTCGTCCCCTGTTGCAAGGACTGCAACAGCCAAAAAAAACATTTGCTCCCGCTCGAATGGACGGATTATATCGAGCGCCTGCGCCAACAAGGCGCCCCCTACCCTTATCTGCCCGCTGCCGCCGCAGCAGCCTGCATCTGGGCGGCTCCCGCCCCTGATTGGGCGTTCTTCGCCGCCGCTGTCACTTCAGTGCGCACCGCATTACGCACAGCCGTATTGAGGCTCTTTTCGGCAAATTCCTTCGCCTTATCGGGCACCCCAAAAAGAAAATCGAGCACCACCGCCGCCACACCGCAAAGCAAAAAAATAAACAGATAGGTTTTAAAACCCGTCGTTCGATGCCGCGAAGGTTTGTAGCGCCTCTTCCTTTCCATCG
>DQLG01000179.1 GCA_015660315.1 Candidatus Latescibacterota bacterium | reverse complement strand
GCATCTACCTGATTGAGCGATACCAACGCCGCGCACTGGCATTCCAGCGCTAGCGCCAATAACAGGTTCAACGGCATCCGGTCGGCCAACATGCCACCGCCGACCCGCCCCCCAGCAATCATAAAGGCGTAGATCGAAAACATCGTCGCCACCGCAGCAGGCTCCAACCCGCGTCCAGCAAAAATAGATACGATATGAAATTGCACGCCGGTGCCGCTCATTGACCACGAGGCCATACAGCAGACCGCGATCCAATAGGCCGGCGAACGCAATACCTGGCGCAGCGTAAACGCCGGATCCTCCGGCACAACACGCCCGCCAGCGTCATCCTCAGCTACCTCGCCACCGTCGGGCAACAGCCCCATTTCTTCGGGCCGGTCGCGGAAGACGAAAATCAACAACGGAAACAGCAACAGCCATACCGCTCCGCCCAATACCGCATACGCCCCGCGCCACCCATAGCTCTCGATCAGCCAGAAACCCAACGCCGGCATACCGCCGACAGCTACCGCCATACCGACATTGGCCAAACCGCTGGCCAAACCGAGGCGTTTGTGAAACCACATCGCCAAGGCGTTGCGCGCCAGCATACCCATCGAGCCCTGGCCCAAGAGCCGCAAAAAGAAAAAGGCGATAAAAAGCGTAAACAGCCCAGAGACCTGCGTCACGCCGAAACAGGTGATGCCAAATACGAATACCACGCCCATCAGCGTGCGACGTGGGCCGTAGCGGTCCATCAGGGCGCCGATATAGGTCAGCGGCAACGACGCCAACACCGTGCCCGCCATATACGCCCCGCTCAACTCGCTATTTGACAGCCCCAGCGCCTCGCGCAAATAGGGGTTGAATACCGCCACGCCGTAGGTCTGGCCCGGCGACGTACAGATGCTGATCAACATTACCGCCGGCAACATCAGCCAACCATAAAAAAAGGGCAGGCGACTCATGCGGCCCCCTCCCCGTCTTCAGAAGACATTTTATTATTCATTACACCTGTTCGTATTATCACGCTAGTATTATCCATTAAAGCTGGGCGCGGAGTGCGGCTGCGGGTGTTTTTAGTCCCCCGGTCCATCATCACGACCACTCTCCCCACCTTTGCCTTCCAGGCCCTCTACCGCCCAACCATCCCGAAAAACACTCTGCAGCGCCCCACACACGACCGGACCTCGGAAACTTGGGATGTCAGACTCTATGTCCTCTCGTATTCAAACCGGCGGCGCCACCGTCAGTCGACCCACCACCCTGTGTTTTTCGAGCAGGTCCGCCACCAAACCGCTGGCCTTGGCTTCTTCGACGAACTGGCGCAGAAAGGCCGCCGCCGCCACGCGCTCGGGCTTGGTGCCAATCGCCTGCTGCACCGCGGTAAACTGGCCGTCGAGAATTCGCGCGCCGGGCAGTTTTTCCACATCCGTGGTCAGGCGAGGCCGCAAACCTGCCATCACCTCCAGCCCCTGCTCGACGAAAATATCGAACGAAGCGTCGACACCGTCTGTCTTCACTAACTCCGCATTCTTGATATTGTCGGCCAGCCACAGACCGTAGGCACTGCGTCCATAGACACCGATACGCACTCCTTCGCGATCGACCTCGTCAACAGATTGAATAAAAGAGCCCGCCGCTACCAGATACGTCGCTTCGATCTCGGCATAGGCCGCAGAAAAAGCGATCGTCTTAGCCCGTTCCGGCTCCGCGCCGATATTGCCGATATCCCAGACATCCTCAACAGCGGCGTCGGCCAACTCACCAGGCGAAGCGAACGTTATATACCTAACCGGCACACCCAGGCGATCGGCCACCGCTCGAGCCATGTCCGGGGAGACCCCGATCGGATCACCTGCTGGAGTCTTATCCGTGACGAGCAGAAAATTGCCTAGATTGATGCCGGCGCGCAAAATGCCGGTGGGGGCGAGTTCAGCGCGTATTTTATCGAGCATAAGCGTCCTATTCTGTTACAAAATGCTCAGTTTTTATGATCTCGCATCCTGCAACAAGATGGCGGTATTGTTGTTACAACGATATAGCACGGTCTTATAGTAGCGAGAATCCAGTGCAAAGCCTTCGCCATCAACCCGCCATCAACCCCGCCGCCCGCAATACCGTCTCCTGTACTACCAACTCGTCATCGAGCGAGCGGTCCGGCGTTTTCTCACCGCGAATATCGGCGACAAATGCGCGCAGGCTCTCGACATAACGCGGACGGTTTTCCATCGGTACGTTCTGCCAACCTTTGACATAGCCGTCCCGGTCCTTGTCCAGACACAAGCGCAATGTCGGCGGTTCAAGAGGCTCTAAAATCGCGCTACCGCGCGTGCCATAGACCTCCAGACGCCGCGAAGCACCCGACGCAACCTCCAACGCCGCCGACTCGACCGTGGCCATTGCCTTTGCATATTCGAAAATGGCCGTGGTATTGTCGCGGTAGAAAGGAAATTCGTCGTCGTCGCTACGCGAAATGCAGGTGACGCGATCGGGGCGTCCCAGAAGCTTTACTACAGCGTCGATCACATGGCAGGCGAGAATAAACATAATACCGCCCTCGCGTTCGCCACGCGCATCCCAGCGCTGCCATTCTTTCTCGCTCGAAGGCCCCGAGGAGATGCGCGCCCTGACCGAAAAAATTTCGCCCAACTTGCCCGACTCCACGCAATCGAAGATAAACTGGAAACCGGCGTTGTAGCGAAACATATAGCCGAGCTGCACGAGCAGCGCCTTCTCGCGCGCGATATCAAGCACGGCGCGAAACTCATCTAAATCATCTCCGGCGGGTTTGTCGAGCCAGACATGCTTGCCATGCTCTAAAACCTGCCGTGCAAAAGCCAAGTTCTGCGACACCTTCCCCTGCACCGCAATGCCGACGATGGCCTCGTCTTCCAGCATCTCCTCCACTGAAGAAAACCAGTGCACGCCCTCGTACACCGAATGTGCCCCGAGCACCGCGCGAGTTTCCTCCGACGGCTCAAAAACCCCACAAAAATCAACCGCATCACTTTCCCCCATAACCTTCGCCTTGCCCGAGGCGTGATCGTGCGAGATCCCGTATTGCGCGAGTTTAATTTTCATCTCAAATCCTCCCAAAGGTACAGAAGCTGACTGGAATCGACGAAATCAACAGACATTCGCGGAACCTATGGCGACACTTTCTGCCGGCAAAAGATCGAAGTCCGATCGACAAGCCCTACAACAAACACCCACAGAATCCATAATAACCTCCGTCGGGGCGCGGGCGCAGGGCAAAGCCTCCCCAAGCCATCGGTTGCAGTCTATCGCCCCACGCCGCCGCTCGTTAAATTGGCTAGCAACGAGCTTTATGCAATCATCGTCAAACCGCGATCTTGCAAAGGTAGCTCAATTTTCTCCCCGCCGCGCCGGTGCGACTCCCGCAGTGCAATCGCGATTTCAAGCGCCTCGCGCCCATATTCACCCGGACACAGCGGTGCGGTGCCCTCGTTTAAATTTTTGACCAACCCCTCGATAGCCGCCTGCTGCGAACTCTTCGGCCGCTTGGGGTTGGGGAACTGCCGCCGCACCGGCTCCCCAGTGCTCGGCAACCGGCTCCACATCTCAAAATCGGCGTGTTCGTTGCGCGCGCTGATCCAACCGTCG
>DQLG01000874.1 GCA_015660315.1 Candidatus Latescibacterota bacterium | reverse complement strand
GTGCCGCCGCCGGCCTGTGCGACGAGAAAGGCCAGGGGTGACGCTTGGTAGAGCAGGCGCAGCTTGCTGCTGGGCGACTGGGTGTCGCCGGGGTAGAGGAAGATGTAGCTTTTGAGCAGGTTGCGGTAGAAAGCGGCTACCAAGGAGCCGGT
The DNA here is from genome assembly GCA_015660315.1 of Candidatus Latescibacterota bacterium. GTDB lineage: Bacteria > Latescibacterota > UBA2968 > UBA8231 > UBA8231. The sequence goes on along the minus strand of DQLG01000874.1, from coordinate 5,687 downwards.
ATCTACCGCCGCATAGGGCCGGCCGGTGGTTTCTTCGTCTTCTTTGAAATAGTCGATATAATGGCGGACCGGCTCATCCGATCTGCGATAGTTGCCCTCGTTGGCGCTGTAGTATCTGCCGCGTTTGGGAATTTCGATCTGTCCGTGCGAGAGCAGGAATTCGCCTATGGTCAGATCGAGAATGAAACCGTGCGTGCCGCTGCCGGTGGTGTAGACCAGCATTTCTTCCGATGCCAGATCGGTTAGCAGATCGGTTAGCAGATCGGTTAGCAGGCCGGTGAATTCTCCGGTGGCTTCCGGATGGCGGCATTCCTCTTCGATTATAAAACGGGTTAAGGTGGTACCATTTCGCATGTGGCGCTCCGTGCGGCGTGTTGTCGGCTGGCGATGATCTTAGTAAACTTGAGCTATTATTGAATAGGTCCTGGAAAAGGTGTCGTCAACCCGTTGCGATCGCTCAGAGGGTGCCGCCGCAGTATTTGCAGTGCACGGCATCGGTGTCGTGACCTTCGGCGCTACATTCGGGGCAGCACTGGGTGGATACCGTTTGTCTGCGGGCCTCGAGCGCGAGCTCATTGGTGACAATGCCAGTCGGCACGGCGATGATCGCGTAGCCGAGAATCATCAGCAGTGAGGCCAGGGTCTGGCCAGCAGGGGTTTGGGGCGCGACATCGCCATAGCCGACGGTGGTGATTGTGACAATCGCCCAGTAGATGCTTCGCGGGATACTGCTGAAACCGTGCAGCTCGCCTTCGATCAGATACATTAGGGCGCCGACGACAACAACTAGATTGACTACAGCGAACAGAAATACGGTGATCTTGCGGCGACTAGCTTGCAACGCCTGCAACAGGAATTGCGCCTCGCCGAGATAATGCGTCAGTTTGAGGACGCGGAAGATACGTAATACGCGCAAGATGCGGATGACCAGCAGATATTGCGCCTGCGGCAGGAAAAGGCTTAAGTAGGTTGGGACCGTGGCCAAAAGATCGATTATGCCGAAGAAACTCAGGGTGTAGCGCAAAGGTTGGCGGACGCTGATCAAGCGCAGGATGTACTCGATGGTGAATATTATGGTGAAGCACCATTCGACGACATAGATTGAGCTGGCGTAGCGGCTATTGAACCACTCGACGCTGTCGAGCATGACGGCGATGATGCTGAGGAAAATGCTGACCATAAGCACAATATCAAAGGCCTTGCCCGCTTTAGTGTCGGCCTCAAAGATGATTTCGTGTATGGTGTTTCGCCATGTGGCGACTGGCGGTGTCTTTGGTTGGTTTTCTGACAAGGCTATACGTCCCGTTGGGGTGTTTTTCTTAAGATAATAAAGGCGATCGAAAACTTGAAAGGGAGAATATGATCAAATTGGCGACAATGAGCAGCGTATGCCCGGATTGGACCCTCGATGAGGTTGTCGTGGGGATGAAGCGCCACGGTTACCAGGGCTTCGAGCCTCGGGTCGAGTGGGGGCACGCTTCGGGTATCGAAGCCGGGCTTTCAGCCGATGAACGCAAGGAGGTACGCGCGAAGATGGAAGGCGAGGGGGTGGCGATCTGCTGTATCGCCAGTGGCGCGCGTATGGCGGTACCCGATTTGGAAGAGCGGGCCGGACATGTGGAAGACTTGCGGAAATACATCGACCTGGCGGCTGATTTGGGTTGCGACATGGTGAGGGTCTTTGGGGGGGCACGCGACCGCGGTGAAGAGTTTATCGCGACCGTCGAATATGTGGCCGACGGCTTTGTGCAAGTACTCGACCATGCCGCCGACCGCGATGTGCTCTTGCTATTGGAGACCCACGACGATTGGTGCGCCTCTGCGCCGGTCAGGGCGGTGGTCGAGCAGGTGGGCCACCCCAACCTAAAAGTGCTCTGGGATTTTATGCATTCGCAGCGGATGCTAGAAAAACCAGAGGAAAGTTTTCAGATCCTCGGCGAGTACACCCATCATACCCACGCCCACGACGGGCAGATTATTGACGGAAAGTTGCAGGTCAGCGGCACTTTGGGCAGTGGTCTTTTTGACCACGAGAGTCCACTGCGCCTGTTATCTGAGGCGGGCTATAGCGGCTATTTTTCGGTTGAGGTGATCCACAAACCGGGCAGCGAGCACAACGCCGACGCCGTGCTCGCCCAGTACGCCGAGCAGTTCCAGACGATTATGGCGGGCCTCTAAGCGGCGACGATCCTCCGCTTGGCCGAATCGACGCCGGCTTGTGCGTTGGCCAAGGTGTCAATGCCCCTCAGGATCATGCCCTGGCCGCGTGATATATGTACGTCGGCGGTGGGCAGGTCGGCGGGGTCGCGCATTTGCACCAGCAGGGTAGTGCGGGCCTGCGGGCTTTCGTTGAGGCCGGAGCCGTGGATCGTGAGATAGCTGAAGAACAGTACGTCGCCGGCTTCTGCCGGGCAGGGCGTCGCTCCGGCGACGGGGTATTCTTCGACAGGCAAGTGGTGACCGCCGTCGTGCAGGTGTTCGAGCGGCCCGCGTTTGTAGGAGCCGGGTACGACCCGGACGCAGCCTTTTTCGATCGGCGCGTCGTCGAAATGGATGATCGCGGCGATCATGCTGTGGTTTTCGTGCGGGAAATAGGGTACGTCCTGATGCATAGGAAAGGGCGCGCCTTTTTCGGGCGGCTTGATAAACATCTTGGTGTGGTGCAGTTGGATGTTGGGGCCGATAATATCGGCGGCCCGGTCGGTCAGACGAGGGTCGGATATTAGGCGGGTCAGGGCGGCGGATTGGTATTGTACATTGTGGCAGTGCAATAGTTCGCGCGGCAAATCGGTGACTTTGGCGCCGGCGCCCCAGCCTTCGTTGGAAACGCCTTCGATCTGGGCGGCTTGTAGGCGTTGGGCAATTTGGTGGGTTTCGTTGCGAAAGTGTTCAGCTTCTTTGCGCGTAAAGACGCTCTTGGCGAGCAGGTAGCCGTTTTCTTGGTAGAACGTTTTTTCTTTCGGAGTAAGTCCGTGGTCTTTGGCAGGGGTGATCATGGGCACCTTTCCTGATTGTAATAGGTCGATACTCGATAATATCCACTATATTGCGCGTTTTGTCACTGGGATTTTAGCCATTCGCCGATCACTTTGGCGAGACCGACGCCTTGTGGTTTGAAACCAAGACCGATTGGCTATTGGCGAGGAGGTGCGGTGTTGCTTCGCCGTGCGTCCGTTGTCGAAGTTGTCGGCATTTAAGATGGCTTTCATCGCTCTGTGTTCGTCGGCGTTCTTACCGCCTGGCTTAGATTGCTGTGTGCTGATGTCGGCGAGAAAGGTGTAGTGCGTCTGTTCTTCGGCGGTGGTGACGCGACTCGGTTCGCGTTTGAGCATGACGGTTGCGCAGCACTCCTCGGCTATTCCGCGCCTCGCCGCGGTCTCGGGCACGGCCGCCAGAGGAGTTGGCGAGCCAGGCGGCTGAGTTGAAATTACTGACGGCCGCCTTCCGGTTGAATCAAAACCAAGCACGGGCGCAGTTGGCATCCGAGCAGCTAGCCGAGCCGGTGGCGGAAATCGCCCTGGCGGGCAACGGCCACGCGGCGGAGCACCCGGACGATATTATCCCCCTCGATGAAGAGGCTCTCAATACGCTGCACAAATTCTAACGGTTGCTTAGATCTGGTTGTTGTTGCGCAACCAGGTCACCGCCTCTTGTAGCGCCTCAAAGGAGCGATAGCGCGGCTGGTAGTTTAATAGGCGTCGCGCTTTCTCTATGCTGCAATTTGGGCTGTGTGAAATGTGGGCCCATGTCGCGTCGGCGTCTTCGGCGGCTACTGTTTCTTTCCATTCCGCAAAAGGCAGATAGCGCAGTTTTGCCTCTTGGCCAAACCAGGCGGCCATCGTTTCGGCGTAGCCGCGTAAACTCACGGCGGCTGGGGAGACGGCATGGAAGCTTTCGCCGACGGCCGTCGCGCGATTAGCGAGAGCTTGCATAAAGATCTGGGCCACGTCGTCGGCGTGCACGTGGTGTACGGTTTCGAGTCCCAGGTTCGGCAACTCTAATTCCTCACCGCGGGCGAGTTTGGTGAAAGCTTCGACATTGAAGTGGCCAGCCGGGTTCAAGGGTGCCCAGCCCGGTCCGACGATGTGGCCGGGGTGCAGTATAGTGGCGGGAAAACCGTTACGCCAGGTCTCGTCGCGCAGATAGGATTCAATCGCGGCCTTTTGCCTGCCGTATTCCTCCATGGGCGCGCGTCGCTGGGTTTCCAGGGTCGGGACCTCGACGCTGGGGCCGTGTACCCAGATCGTGCCGCAGGAGAGGAAATGTTGGACCTGGCCTTTTAACGCCTCGACGAGTTGCTGGCAGCTTTCCAAGGTAAAGCAGATCATATCGATAACCACGTCGGGGTCCAGGTCGCGGACCGCTTGACCGAAGGAACCGTTCGCCTCGGCGGCGGTGCGGTCGAGTTGTAGCTGTTTTACCTGAGACCAGGCCCCGTGCGGCTGATAAGGCTCGCGTTCTTTGCGACTGACGACGACGACTTCAAAACCCTGTTCCACCAATCTCGGGACCATATAAGTGCCGATGTGTCCCGTGCCTCCGATAACGACCGCGCGCATGGTGGTTCCTTTCCTGTTTGTGTATTCGTGTTTCAGATCAGTATAAGTCGAGGATCTGGTGATGGTGACTCTATGGTTGGCGAAAGGCGGCGACCGCCGTCGCTACACCGAGCGAGGGGCTGTTGCTTAAAAAAGGAAATCTTCGCCGACGAGATGGGTGACCGGGATATTGGGCGCCTGGTTTTTGATCAGGGCGTCGAATGTGGGAATGTGAATAGGTGAGGTGTGCAGGAAGCTCAGGGTGGCGGGCATGGGCGCTTATTTCCTTTCGCGGTGAAGTCGGCCAGTTGATAGATTAGTTTGAGTGGTGAATCTGTGCAAGAAATTTGCTTATGCGAGGGGAATCGTATGAAAATCGGCATACTCGGTTGTGCGCACGCCCATGTAAAGATCTACTGCACGCAATGGAATCGTGATATATCGTTAGACATCCAGCCCACGGTCGTATGGGATCGCGACACCGAGCGGATGGTTCAGATGGCAGAACAATATGGCCTGCAAACATGCGAGACGGCAGCGGGGCTGCTGGAGCGGGACGATTTAGATGCTGTAGTGGTGGCTTCTGAGACTTCGCTGCACGCCGATCTGGTCGAAGCCGCCGCCACCGCCGGTAAGGCTATTGTGTTGCAGAAGCCTATGGGGCTGACCTTGGCTGATGGCGAGCGCATCGCGGCAGCGGTCAAGGCGACACAGGTGCCTTTTACCATGGCCTGGCAGATGCGGGTCGATCCGGAAAATTTAAAAATGCGCGAGCTTATCGCCGACGGCGTTTTGGGGCGCATATACCAGATCCGCCGCCGCCATTGCCTGGGCATGCTGCTCAACCCGGCGTTCGAGTCGTCTTGGCATGTGGATCCCGAGTATAATCGGGACATCTTCGCCGACGACGCGGCGCATGCGATCGATTTTATCTATTGGCTTTTCGGAATGCCACAAACAGTCACCGCGCGTATGACTACGGCGCACAAGGCGACGATGCCCAACGACCACGGAGTTGCCTTGTTCGAGTATCCGCACGGGATGCTGGCCGAAGTATCTTCTTCCTTCGCGGCGATCGCCGGTGAAAATACCACGGAAATCGTCGGCGAAAAAGGCGTACTGGTACAAAATTACGGCGACGCCCCGAGC
>DQLG01000346.1 GCA_015660315.1 Candidatus Latescibacterota bacterium | reverse complement strand
CCCACCCCCCCTTGCACCTGCCGCCCTAATACCCGTACTAAATTGGCATCCCTCATCGGTGTCAACGGATGGTGCTGCATGCCCGATTCGGACAATAACTGATCCCCAACAAAGAGATGCCCCTTGTAGACCGACCGACCATTCTCGGGAAACGCCGGACACACAATGGCCAGCCCCCCGCCCAACTTCTCAAGCAACGCCTCGGCCACCGGTCCGATATTTCCTGTATCCGTAGAGTCAAAAGTCGAGCAATACTTGAAGAAAAACTGCCGCGCGCCTGCCTCCTGTAGCCACGCCAATCCCGCCAAAGACTGTTCCACTGCCTCATCGGCCGGAATCGTCCGCGCCTTCAACGCGATCACTACCGCCTCGCTCGCGGGGACCTCCCCTTCCGGCACCCCCACACACAGCGTCGTGCGCAGCCCCTCCCCCACCAAGATATTGGCCAGATCGGTTGCGCCCGTAAAATCATCGGCGATACATCCCAGATACAAGCTCATACTCTCTCCTCACACCTGACGAACCAAGAAAAACCACGCGAAGACAACAGGTCGTATCGGCCGTCTACGAAATACTCCATCTATTGCCAAACCTTATCACATCCGGGGTGATCCTCGAGCATTTGCAAGATGCTTAGAAGCCGTTCTCGAAGACAATTTCATTGAGCGCCAATTGCCCTGGTTTGGGCCAAGGATCTTTGATGCCTTTGCCCACAGCGACCATCGGTCCCATGACGTGATCTTCCGGCAAGTTGACCAATTTCGCCACTTGCTCGCCATTGAATCCGATCATCGGACACGATTGATAACCGAGGCCCTGGGCCGCGAGCATCAAATTTTGCATCGCCATGCCGATAGACCAATGCGCCTCATCCCGCTGAAAAAGCTCACCCCGGTGCTGGTGGAAAGGTCCGACCGCTTTGACCAATTGTTGCGAGATCTCCGCGGACGTGTTTTTCCAGTATCTTTCCGGCTCCTTTGCCCATGCTTTCACATCGGCCGTAAAAAGGACCAATAGAGAGGCGTCGGTGACCTGCGACTGACCGCCGGCAAATTCGTCTCTTATTTTTTGCCGCAGTTCCGCATCGCGAAAAACCACAAGACGCCAGTGCTGGACATTAAAACTGGTCGGCGCCTGAATGGTCGCTTGCAACAATTGTTTTTCTTCTGCATCTGTCAGCGCGTGATCCTTGTCGAAATGTTTTACCGATCGCCGCGCATAAACAGCTTCTAGTACTTCCATTGCAACTTCTTCCTGGTTTCGTTTAGGGTTGGTTGTTGATCTCAGGGGCCCAATATTTCCACAAGTTCCGCGATACGTCGTATCGTTCGAGCCTCCGGCCCGGGTGATCCGACGGCAGAAAACCCGTGCCCAGCGATTGTTCGTCGGGTGGCGACCACGGCGTGCCGTCCTTGTCGGGAAACATGACCATCGGCGCCTGTTCGCGCATTTTCCTATGGGAATAACGTGCAAACTGCGCCACCCGCGCCTGCCTCGAGCCTGCCGCATTCTCCGAACCGATATGCGTGGTGAGGCCATGGAATAACATAGCATCGCCCGCCCGCCCGGTCATGCAGACTACTTCGCCCACGCCGGGATCGCCCTCTAACAACGCCCGGTGCCCGCCGCTCTGCACCGGCTCCGTAAAGAGATACGATCCGTCAAATAATTCGGGGTGTTCAATAAAATACCGGTGATTCGCCCGATGCGACCTCGGCCAATAGGCCGTACCTCCTCCCGTAGGACTGTCGACGTCCCAGAGCAACACAGCAAAGAATGCCATAAAGCCACCGCCCCAACCCGACGCATAACCGTCGAGGTGGCCGTCGACCGGGGCCTGCCACTGTGTACCGGGAGCGCTCGGCAGGATCACCCGCGTCATCGGCACCTGCGGTGTCCACGGTAGCCCCGCCGGATGGGAAGCGGCAAAAGCTCCGCCGCCGACCTGCTCGACGATGGACTGTAAGTTCATCACATTGTAGAGGTTGGGGCTGAATTCGGGCCAGCCGCCCGTGGGGGCGTAGCGCCCGGCAGGCCAGGTGTCGGGCTCGTCGAGGTCGACGCCTTCAGAACAAACCTCGCGCATTTGCGCCTGCCACCCCTCGATCACGCCGGTGGGCACCAATCCCGGAATCGCTAACGCCCCCTCCGATTTGAACTCCTCCAACTGCGCCGGTGATAGCCGCATACTAATCTGCCTCCCACATTAACGTCAAAAATAAAATCCCCATTACAGAAGCAATGTGCATGGGGTCGATGGTCCTTCTCGTTGATCGTCTAGCCGCCTCACAATTAACGCCTGCTTGTATCGATCATTTTTCAGTGATCAACAGTATCTGCGGAGAACTCCGCCATATAATTGCCTGCGACGTACATCTTTATCTCTGCATCCTTGTTAATCATAAATACCGTCTGTCTCCCATCATCGTGACCAGGTGCTGACGGGCCCAGTTTCAGATAGTTGCCAACATAGTTCATGATGACAGGTTCTTTCTCATTAGATTTGCCACTACCGGCATAACTCGCCACGCCGCTGCAATTGTAGATAACGTTGTTACGAAAACCGATCATCAGACCTGACAAATCGGGATAGGCGGTTGGACGGGGATTACGAGACCGGTTGTTGGCATAGATGTTCTGGTGAAAAGAGATTCGTCGAGCCTTGGATGAACCGATAAGGAAACCATATGAATGGTCTGTAAGCCCCTCGGCTATGATACACCATCGAACTGTTACATCCTTAGAGCCATGGATTACCGATAAACACTAGTCCGTTGACCCCATGGCAGTGCAATGATCAATACTAAAAAATTCGTACCACACGCGAATTTCCCGGACATACGAACTTTTGGCCACATCAGCGTGTTTGCTTATGTCGTGTTCATTATTGTCTATAGACCATTCACTGTCAAGCACAGAGGTCGAATTACTACCCTAACCGTACACCCCCCCTGCTTGCCCAAAAACCCAACCTATACTTTCTTAAACGCTCCACTAACCTAGGGGCCCCATGTCCACAACTACCGTCTCTATGCAAGCCGACGCCTCCCGCCTTAACAGCCCCCCAATCCACAAAGACCAGAAAGTCGAAAGCCTGCTGCTGGCTACCCGCGGCAGTGGCGAGCTGGGTGGCCAATGAATATCATTGACTTGAGCCTAACAATGCGTACCGGCATGCGCGGCATCGCCTGGGACACGCACACCACCCTCGCCGAAGAAGGCTGGAACTCCCGCACCCTGCATCTCTACTCGCACGCCACCACCCATATGGACGCGCCGCGCCACTTCTTCGAGCGCGGACTGACCATCGACTACCAAGATTTGAATAAGTGTATCGGCCCGGCTTTCGTCGTCGACTTGGGCGAGGTTGCTCCGCGCCAGTTGATTGGGGTCGCCGATCTCGGCCCGCTCGCAAAAAAGATCGGCCCCGGCGACCGCCTGCTCTTCAAATCCGGTTGGAGCAAAAGAGTCGACGAGCCGGCCTACCGCGATGAATTGCCGCGCATCAGCTTAGAACTCGCAGAATTCCTCGCCGCCAAACTCGTCGCCCTAGTCGGCGTCGAACCGCCCTCCGTCGCCGCCATTAACGACCTTGAAGAAATCACCGCCGTGCACCGCACCCTGCTCGGCGCCGGTGTCATTATTGTCGAGGGTCTGTGCAATTTAGACCAGCTCACGCAAGAGCAGGTGACCTTTATCGCCCTACCGCTCAAAGTAGAGGACGGCGACGGCACCCCGGTGCGCGCCATTGCCATCGAAGGCGACCTCGCCGGGCTGGCCCCTTAGCCGATGGGTTTCCTGCTCGACGTAATCGGCCCGCTCTTCACCCTGATCGGCTGCGGTTTTATCCTCGGACGTCGCCGCAAGATCGACACCGAACCGCTAGCCGATGTCGCCATGTACATCTGCCTGCCCTTTTTGCTCTTTTCGACGCTAGCCCGCCACCCCGTCACCGGCCTGGCCGCCGCCCAGGTCTTCGCCTGGCAGGCCGGCATGTATCTGGCGAGTATCCCCGTCATCTGGCTGGTCGCCCGCGTGGCTGGTTGGGACAAGCCCACCCGCAGCGCCGTCACCCTCTCATTGCCGACGGTCAACGTCGCTTCCTACGGCGTGCCCGTCGTGCTCTTCGCGCTCGGCGACGAAGCTCTCGCCATTATCATGCTGCTCTTTGTCTACGGCAATGTCTTCGCCTCTTCACTAGGCGTCTACATTGCCGCCGGCGGCCGCCAAAACCCGTTGCAAGCGTGCAAAAGTATCTTCAAACTGCCGTTGATCTACACCGCGGCCCTGGCCATCGGCGTCAATCTGCTCGCCATCCCGATCCCCGAATCACTGCTCGACACCGCCGACCTTATCGGCAAAGCCGGTCCGATCCTCGCCATCATCCTGCTCGGCATCCAAGTCTCGCGCATCGAATTGCGCGGCAATAGTTCGGCCGCCCTCTATGGCGGCATCGGCGCCAAGATCCTGATTGGCCCCGTTCTCGGCATCGGCCTGACGCTGGCGATCGGCGCCGAGGGCGCGATACGCGACGTACTGCTGATCTGCTCCTGTTTGCCCACCGCCATCAACGCGTTGATTCTGACCGTGCGCTTCGACGCGCGGCCCGATTTGCTCGGCGGCATCCTCATCGGCTCGACATTGTGGAGCCCGTTGGGCTTGTCGGCGGTACTGTATTGGATCGGCGGACGGTAGACGCTGCAGGCTAAAAGTGCGATCAATCGCACTTTTGTAACAAACCCGCGTTAGCCCCATCGGCCCTAGCCAACTCTAGCCAATAATCGAAGCAACCAACACAAAAAAATAACGCCCGAGCAAATACAACAGCCAGACGTCTCTTTGTCTCTTTAATATCCCGGCGCACCTCGCGAATATCTTGCTTCATGTCTCGCATATTCTCGAAGAGATACGAAATACTCTGCGGTACCTAGTCCGAGGGATTAGCCCCTGCACTTTGCGCCTGTATGTCTTCAGCCATCATCTTGCCCCTTCTTGAGATAGAATAAGTAAAACAACCCTGTATACCAAAAACAGCTCGCAAATCGCATGCCATTAAAAATGGCCCTCAAAACGGCAAAGCCGATCGTCAAAGTGACACCCTGCCTACATCCTCCCGCACCCTTGCACCTTCTTTCCTACAATTGACAAAAATCCTACCCAACACCTATTTCATTACGCCCGTTTCACCCCAATCACCAGGAGAATCTCCGTGCTAAAAAACCCCGAACTCACCATCGCCCCCGAACTCTTAGAAGGCCTACGCCTCGTCGGCACGCCCACCGCCACTGCCTATCTGATGAACCAGGGCTACCACCACACCTACGCCATCGGTATCCCGGCGCAAGCCCTGAACCCCGGCCAGACCATGGTCGGCCGCGCGCGCACCCTGCGCTTTCTCCCGATGCGCGAAGACCTGCTCAAAGACCAGTACAGCAGCGTCGGCGACCGCCCCCACCGCGACGCCATCGAGAGCATCCAGCCCGGCGAGATCCTTGTCATCGACGGCTGCGGCACCTTTGAGGCCGGAGTCGTCGGCGATATGTTTACCCGCAGGGTGCAGGAACTCGGTGGCCAAGGCATCGTCATCGACGGCTGTGTGCGCGATATGGGCGCGATTCGCGAGATCGGCCTACCGCTCTTTTGCAAGGGCTCGCACGGCGCCGGTATCAATCGCGCGCTGATGTCGGCCGACTACCAGCAGCCCATCTCCATTGGCAATACCCTCGTGTTGCCCGGCGACGTGCTAATGGGCGACGCCGATGGGGTCGTCGTCTTACCCCCACATATGCTCGAGGGGCTGGTCGCCTGGGGTATCGAACACGAGGTGCAGGAGCGCTTCACCCGCATTAAACTCGAAGAGGGCCACGCGCTGCACGAAGCCTATCCGCCCAACGCCGAGTTGCGCCCGCTCTACCTCGAATGGCGCAAAAACCAGCCTGAATACACGCAATATCCCTTCGCCTTCAAGGACGAATAAAATGAACCTGCTCGACCTACAAGACCGCGTCATCCTCATCACCGGCGGCTGTGGCGCGATCGGCCGAGTCATCGTCGGCGAGTTAGCGGGCCACAACGCCCGCGTCGCGGTTAACGATATTGTTACAGAAAAGGAAGCCGCGGTCATCCTCGCCGAAGCAGACCCCTCCGGCGAGCGCACCGCCTACTTCCGGGGCGACGCCAACCAGGCCGACGAACTCACCGCGCTTCTTGACCGCATCGAGGCCGCTTGGGGCTTGCCCGACATCGTCTGCTGCCACGCCGGCATGGTCGACGCGCACCCGATCACCGAATACCCGCTGGAGGCCTTTGACCAACTTATCCAGACGAACCTGCGCGCCGCCTTCGCCACGGCGCAGGAGACCTGCCGCCGCTGGCGGGCCGCAGAGAAACCGGGCCACCTGATTTTCACTACCTCCTGGGTTCAGGACGTGCCCTGGCCCGAGATCACCCCCTATACCACCAGCAAAGCCGGCATGAAGGCGATGATGCGCGGCTACGCCCGCGAACTGGCCGCGCACAAAATCCGCGCCAATGCCGTGGCCCCTGGCATCGTCGCCGTCGGCCTAGCCAAGCGCCAATGGGACACCGACCCGTCTTACAAGGCCCGCGCGCAAAAAGCCATCCCCCTGGGATTTATGCAACCCCCTGAAACCGTCGCCCACGCTTTTCTCTATCTCTGCTCGGATATGGCCGCCTACATGACCGGCTCCGTGCTATTAGTAGACGGCGGCTGCAGCCTCTACCCGATGGACGAGTGAACGACTGCAAAACCACCTTGACAATGATGAACTTAAATCGCCACGTTACCCTCTTATTACATTACTATAGACCACTCAAACTACTGGAGGCCTCGCCGAGGGCATTCCCGCAGTGCTCTGAGTAGCAAATGCTTAAGGATAGAAGAATTCACTACTCACCCTCGGAAGATCACAGGATGTGATCTGAGAATAAGCAAAGGGCCTGCCCTCGGTCAGGCCGGTTCCCCACAGGAGTCCGCCCATGTCCATCCGTCCAATAAAACAACTCACGCAAGCCGCTCCAGTAATCGAAGGCGCCGGCGTCCACCTCCACCGCGCTTTCGGCTTCGGCAAAACCGAAGACTTCGACCCTTTCCTGCTTTTAGATGATTTCCGCAACGATAACCCGGACCACTACCGCGCCGGCTTCCCCTGGCATCCGCACCGCGGCATCGAGACAATCACCTACATTCTATCCGGCACCGTAGAACACGGCGACAGCCTCGGCAACCAGGGCAGCCTCGGCGCCGGCGATATCCAATGGATGACCGCCGGCCGCGGCATTCTGCACCAGGAAATGCCCAAGGGCGACGCCAATGGCCAGATGCACGGTTTCCAACTATGGGCTAACTTGCCCGCTGCGCACAAAATGACCGCCCCGCGCTATCAAGATGTGCAAGCAACCGACATCCCGGAAATCACCGACGACGACGGCACAAAAGCCCGCGTCATCTGCGGCACCTTCTGGGGACAAAAAGGCCCCGTCGAGGGCATCGCCGCCGACCCGCGCTACCTCGACATCTCGATCCCGCCCGGTGGCCGCAAGATCCTGCCCGTCGAGACCGACCGCCACGCCTTCGCCTATATCTTCGCCGGCGCGGGCACCTTCCGCGACGCCTCCGCGCCGCAGCCGGTCAAAACCGAACACCTCGATTTGAGCGGCGAGGTATCAAGCGAAGAAATGGGCAATCGTTCCCTGGTGCTCTTCGACAATGGCAACGAGGTAACCGTGCAAGCCGGTGCACAGGGCATCCGCTTTCTACTGGTCTCGGGGCGTCCCCTCGAAGAGCCGGTCGCCTGGCGTGGCCCGATCGTGATGAATACGCAAGAGCAACTACAACAGGCCTTCAGCGAACTGCAAGACGGAACCTTCATCCGCAACGACTAAACCCCGAAAGACACCGCTTATGCCCCTCCTACAGAGCATACTGCTGTGCTCGCTATTCGTTTTCGCCCCTTCCACCGCCTTCAGCGGCGAAAAAGTCGAATTGGTCATACTGCACGTCAACGACACGCACGGCAAAATGCAACCCTATGAGGCCGGCGAGTGGGGCGAAGTCGGCGGCATCGCCCGCCTGTCGACCCTGATCAAACAGACCCGCCGCGAAAACCCCGACCGCGTGCTCTTCCTGCACGCCGGTGACATCTTATCGCGCGGCGACCCCGTCACCGTCTACTACGGCGGTCGCATCAACTTCCGCGCCTACGAGAAAATGGGCGTCGACGCGATCACCCCGGGCAATGGCGAATTCTACATGGGTATCGAAAACCTACAAAACCAGGCCGCCCGCGTCTCGATTCCCTTCGTGCACGCCAACGCCCTCTACAGAAACCACGGCAACTCGATCTTCCCGCCCTACGTGATCAAAGAAGTCAACGGCATCAAGATCGGCATTCTCGGCCTCGGCCTAGTCCGCACCTGGCACAACTCATCGCAAAAACTGACCCTCGACGACCCGATCGAAGTGGCCAAGCAATATGTGCCAGAGCTACGCCCTAAGGTCGACCTACTCATCGCACTGACCCATATCCAAGCCAAAAACGACAGCTTGCTCGCCGCCGCCGTGCCCGAATTAGATCTGATTGTCGGCGGCGATTCGCACACCCGGCTCAACTCCCCGTCGCGTATCCCCCGCGCCAATGGCCAAGGATCTGTGCCAATCGTCCAGGCGCGGCATTATTTTCAGTTTATGGGCAGAGTCGACATCGAACTAGAACGCGATGGGGACAAAGTCCGCATCAACAAAGTCGACGGACGGCTCATACCGATCAACGCCGAAACAACACCCGATCCCGAGATCGAGAACTTCATCGCGCAATACGCCGCCCCGCTCAACGAAGTCATCGCCCGCTCAGAAATCGAGCTAAAAAACGACCGCGACGCCCCTTCGCCGCTCGGCGACTTAGTGGTCAACGCCGTGTTGTCACAGACGCGCGCCGATATCGCCATTATCCACGGTAACCAAGGCGAATTCGACATCAAACCCGGTGATATTACCCTCGCCGATATCAACCGCATCCGCTGGTATCATTCACGAATAGTCACCGCCCGGCTCACCGGCGCGCAAATCCAACAATTGCTCGCCGCGCGCTTCTACAATGTCGCCGGTTGCCGGTTCACCAAAATAGAGAGCCAAGTTACCGACCTGCGTATAAACGGCCAGCCCGTCGACTCCGCTGCAACCTATCTCGTCGCTACCGAACAGCAAGTCGCCTTTCGCAACTCCGTCTTCGAGTCCGTACATGTCGACTTCACCGGCCAGCGCGTCGATACCGCACTCGAAAGCCATCTGCGCCACGTCGCCGTTATCCGCTAAAACACTTTATAACCATGAGACACAAAAATAAGACCTAGCTGTGGGCTTTGCAGACCGCCTATTCGGCGGCGATAAGGATCGCGAGCGAAGACATTCGCTTCCGCGCCCTTCAGTTCTGCGGCCCAGCAGGAGAAATAGACGAGACCTACCCTACCTAGGGAATAAGCTTGATACGGTATCCAGCCTCTTTACACAGGCAAATATATTAGCAATAATGGAGTTAATGATCGGGCTAGCGATGCCGCGAAAAAACCATCCGGCAAGACGCCGCTATTCCTATTAGCCGCCAACCTTCCACCCATCAGCCAGCGCAATATTAACTATCTTCATTGGCATCTATATCCGACGGACTATGCCGAGATGGACGAAAAACGGTGCGGCCGTTGGAAGACGCGATATTGCCCGAAGTCGAGACCGCGCTTCCACTAGCGACAAAACACGATGTTATCTTCGCCGGCGAGAACAATTCAACCAACGGGCTTATCTTTGCCCTGCCGGATCGGTGCATAAAACTATTGGACCAAGTGCCCAACCAAAGCTTAGTCTGGGACCAAAGCCACACATTGCCGAAACACGTGGCCGACGGTAATTCCAACTACTCGCGAGCAAAATGAGCATGCTGTATGTTTCCGATACGAAACTTCTCGAAACGAACGAACACCTGCCCAGCGGATCGGGCACAATCGACTTTTCTGTTTATTTGTGCGGGCTACAAGAGCAAAGATTTACAGGACCGGCCATTTTGCAAGTTGACGATTTGCCTAAGTTCGGTGGTTGCGGAAGAGATACGGATGAAGCGTTGACCTCCTCCCGAGACCGCCGTGAAACGGCTATAGCAACTCGCAAGCAATAAACACACACCCGCAAGACAACGAGCTATACGCGCACGACTATTGAGGCTAAAAAGGCCGGGGAAGGCAGCTACATGAAATACAGCGAATTACCGGGTATTAAAAAAGAATTGAGCGCCATCTACCTGGGCACGGGCGATTATGGTTCGGGGATTTCTCCTTGCGAATCGTTCAAGATCCTCGACCGATTCGTCGCGCTGGGCGGCACCTTTATCGACACCGCCCATGTCTACGGAGCATGGGCCACCTCCGGTTACAACGGTGGCTACGGCAATAGCGAAAAGGTGATCGGCGAATGGCTCGATAAAACGGGGATGCGGCAAAGCATCGCGGTCGGGACCAAAGGCGCACACCCCGACCTCGGCACCGGTGTTTCCCGCATGAACCCCGAAGACATCGATGTCCATATCACCGAAAGCCTCCAACGACTAAGAGCAGAT
>DQLG01000425.1 GCA_015660315.1 Candidatus Latescibacterota bacterium | reverse complement strand
GGGGCGCCTTCGCGCCCACTCACCACCGCCCTGCCCGACCAGGCCCTTTTTCCCTACCCCGCTCCGAAAAACATCCTGCGTCGCACCCCGCGACCGGACCTCGGAGACTTGGGAGGGATATAATTGTATACATAGGAGGAAGTGATGAAAGTTGCGGTGTTTGGTGCTGCTGGATGGGTTGGGCGGGCGGTGTTGGCTAATTTTGCGGGTCGGCATGAGGTGCGGGGGTTTGATTTGAGTGAGGAATCTTGGGATAAGTATCGGGAACTGGATGGGGAATGGGAGGGGGAGAAGCTCTATGGGGATATTTCTAATTTTGACGATGTCGATAGTGCGATCGCCGGTTGTGAAGGGGTGGTGCATCTTTCGGCTTATTTTGGCTATGAGAATGAACCTGAACACGACGAGCGACCTTTTTTGATCAATGTGAAGGGGATGTGGAATGTGCTAGAATCGGCCAGGCGCCACGGGGTGAAACGGGTAGTGCATATGGGCTCTTGTATGGTGCAGCATCCCGATGGGCATTTTTTTACCTCTGAGGTGCGCAGCCCGGAAGGCACGCCCTATGGTATATCGAAAAGGCTGCAGGAGGAGATGTGTCGCCAGTTTCACGATGCGTTTAAACAACGGATTATCGTCTTTCGTCCCTGCAGTATCGCCGATACGCGTTTGCGGACCTATCGGGATGGGTCACCTGCCGGAGGAATTGGCGTAGTGTGTCGGCACGATTTGGCCGAAGGGTGTCATTTGGCGTTGGAGAATGAGACGGTGGATTTTGATGTTATGCATGTGGTGGGGCACCCGGAGGCGGATAAGTATTGTAATGTGGCGCGGTCGCGTGAGGTGTTGGGGTTGCAGTATAAGGGCCAATTGTAATGGGGCCACGACAATGAGGTGTTCCCGCTTATATCCATGGATATGGAGAGGAAGGCAATAATGGAAACGGTTGAAGATCCTGAGGCAGCAGGTTTTTCTGCAGCAGGGATTAAAATTGCTCATAGGTTGTTAGCGGAGGCCGTCGATAAGGGCGAGGTCTTGGGTGGAGTCTTGCAGGTTGCACGGAAAGAGATCGTTTTGCCGGTCGCTTGTTTTGGGCGGCGGGAAGTGGCCGTAGGGGGTGAGCCTGTCGCGGTGGATACAATTTTTTTGATTGCTTCTATAACTAAGCCGATTGTTTGCGCGGCGGTGGTTAAGTTGCTCGAGCAAGGACGGTTGGGGCTGGATGATCGCGTGGTGCAGTATGTGCCGGAGTTTGCAGAAATGGGGAAGGAGGGGGTGACCGTACGGCATTTGTTGACGCATACTTCGGGTTTGCCGGATATGATCCCAGAGAATCATGAGTTTCGTGCGAAGCACAGGCCATTGGCGGATTTTGTCGCGCGGATCTGCGAGTTGGAGTTGTTGTTTGCGCCAGGAACGCGGATCTCGTATCAGAGCGCGGGTATTGCTATGTTGGGGGAGATCGTGGAGCGGTTGACGGGACAGCTATTGCCGGAGGTATTGCGGGCGATGTTTTTTGCGCCCTTGGGGTTGGCGGATACTTCGCTGGGGCGGCAAGAGACGCTGCGGGAGCGGGAGGCGGAGATTCGGCTGCCGGGGCAGAGCGATGGTGGAGGCGATGGCACGGATTGGCACTGGAACTCGGACTATTGGCGAAATTTTTCCGCGCCTTGGGGTGGTATGCTGACTACGGCGGCGGAGTTGACGGTATTATGCCAGGTTTTCTTGGCGGGTGGAGCGTATAATGGAGTGCGGGTGTTGAGTCGGGCGGGAGTGGCGGCGATGACGCGGGACCAGACGGGTGGGATGGCGAGTTTGTCTAAGCAGGAGAAGTTGCGGCAGCGTAGGGGGTTGGGTTGGCGGTTGGGGGAAGGGGATTTGCGCTCGTCGTCCAGCTTCGGGCACGGCGGGGCGACGGGCACCGAGATGTGGGTGGACCCGGAGAGCGAGGTGACCTGTGTGTTGCTGACGAATGATCCGCAAGGTGCAGGGCCATTGCGGCCGAGGATCGCGAACGCGGTGGCGGCGGCGGTTCTGTGAGGACTATCGAGTCGGGGCACTTATATCATGAAATTGATGTGCTCCCACCTTTGCCGCGTGATTAGCCTGGGCCAAAGCCGGTAGGGCCGGAGAATCCGCCGGCTTCGGTGCCGAGACGTACAAAACCTTCGGCGTATTCGCAACCTTGCATCCAGGCCGTCGATTGCGCTTCGAGTGCTCGGTAGCGGGCGAGCCAGCCATAGCGCTCGGCGAGGCCGGGTTGCGCGGCAAAGCAATCCAAGGCCTCGCATTTGCGTTTATAACTTTCGGAAATATCGACGAAGAGGCTGGGGATATACCGCGCGACCGGGGCGGTGCCTAGCGTGGTTTCGTAGAACACGACTTCGGGCGAGGGGCAGGCCGGCAAGTCCGATTCGCCTTCGATGCCGGGGCGGAAGCAATAGCGGCTGGCCCAGATGACGGCTTGCGTGGCCTCGCAGTGGTCGGGATGCAGGATATCGTCTTTCCAGTGGCACAGCACCAGATCGGGTTGGTGTCGGCGGAAGAGTTCGAGTAGCTGCTGTCGGCGTTCTGGGCCGATGAGCAGAGGGCTGTCGCCGAAGTCGAGGCATTCGATGGTCACGTCGAGGATGGCGGCGGCCGCGTCCATCTCGGCCGCGCGAATTTGTTTGATCTCGGTTAAGGTCGGTGTGGGGTTGCGTGCCCAAAGTGCCGGTGATTCGCATTTTTCACCATAGCTGAAGTCGACGATATGCACCTTGCTGCCGGCATCGGTCAGCCGAGCGATGGTGCCGCCGGCGCGCGAACAGAAATCGGCGGCGTGCGCGCTGAAGACGATGACGCGGCGGTCGCCGCGAATAAAATCGCTCATATGGCTCCTTTTTTATTCTCCGAGATAGCCTTGTTTGGCCCAGACTTTTGCAGCCAGTTTTTTCGCTGCAGGGGAGGGTTCGAGATCGCCTAATACGCTGCTGGCCGGCTGGCCTTTTTTCTTGCGTTGTGGGTCGGGTGACCAGTCGTCTTTGGCGTATTTTCGCCGCACGGATTCGCGGCGAAAGTCTGGTACTTGCATCGGCGCCGAGTCGTTGAGCGCCGAGCGCCAGGCCTGGATGCCGGCGATACTCATATCGATGCCGCGGTAGACATCGAGGTAGGGTTGCTCGCCGGTGAGGATGGCTTGTGCAAAATGGTAGCTGGTGAAAAAATCGCCGCCGCCGTGCCCGGCTAGAGTGGCCTGTTGGTGATGGTCGGGGAAGTCGGGTTTGTAAACGGTTTCGACCGGTTCGCCCTGGCATTTTTCCCAAGACTCGCGCCAGACGCGCAGGCGCTGTTTGTCGCCGTGGCGGGTATTTTCCATCACGCCTTGGTTGCCGTGGATGCGCACGTAATTCCCGTGGCCGCGCAGGCCGCCGTGCAGTGATTTGAGCACCGCGTCATTGTCCATGCGGCAGATGATCACCGCGGCGGTGTCAGCGCGCCCCATATGATTTGTTTTTGAGGGGTCGGCGAAATCAAAGGGCACGGCGAAACCGTTGACCTTTACGGGGCGGGTGTCGGTGATATACATGACCGGCGCGATGGAATGGGTACAATAATAGGTCGCGGGGATCCAGTTGCGCCAGTGATCGCGGCCGCAGCTGCGGGCCAATTTTACCTCCGGCGGATCGGGGTGTACATATTCGCCCTCACCATATTTGAACTCGCCGATATCGCCCAGCTGATAGCGGCGTCGCATTTCCTGGTTATAGACCATATACGGGTAGTTTTCGGCGAACATATAGATCTTGCTGCTTTTCTCCACCGCCCGGGCCAACGCCACTCCTTCCCCTAAAGTATGACAGGCGGCCGTTTCGCTCATTACGTGTTTGCCGGCTTTGAGCGCCTTGATGGCGAAGGGGGCGTGTTGATGGAAGAAGTTGGCCAACACCACCGCGTCCATATCGTGGGTGAGAAATTTTTCGTATTCGCTATAGGTCGTCACACCGAGTGCGCTGCCTTCGGCGAGCAGGCGCTCTTGCCATGTATCACAGATTGCGACCAGTTCCATGCCGGTGGCCTCCGCGGCCCGGATAAAGGAGCGGCCGCGGCCGACACCGACGACGCCAACGCGGATGGGGCGTTGTTTGTTGCGTTTTTGGGCCATGGTTAGTCCTTGGCCCGGTGGCCGGTTGTTGCGCTAATTTTTGCGCTGATCGCGTCAGTGAGGGCTTCTAGGCAGCCGGGAGCCAATGCCGAAGGTTCTTCTTGGTAGAGCCCCTGGCCATAGCGGTCGCGCGGTAGCAGGTAGGCTACTTGCGCATTGCCGGAGATCGGCGAGATGAATAGGATCAGGTCGGGGAAACGCCGGCGTAATTCGCTGCCGAGCCAGCTATAGGGCTCGGCACTGCAGGTGACCCAAACCGCGTCGCCGAATTGGTGTACGCTGAAGTTGAGATCGAAGGTTTTTCCTTGTGGTAACAGCGCGACGCGGCCGAGCCAGCGGCGGCAGCGTTCGGCACGGGCGCCGAAATCGCGAGCGGCGACAGTATCGCCTTTGGCATCGGCTGCGGTCTGCTCGACGGTGAAGCGCTCGAGGTCTTGTTCGAGGGTGGGGATCGTTGGGATTTCGATAAGATCGAGCGGTATATCGGTAGAACCGCCGGCGAAGGCGATGGTCTCGGCTTGGCGCGCTTCGTCGTGAGGGGACCAGCCCCAAGTGCCGATGGTTGCGCCGGAGACGACGGGGCCGGTGTAGGTAAAGTCGGTTTGCGGTGGACCCATGCTGTAAAGGGCGGAAAGCGCGGCGTGACCGACTTGTTTGCCATTCCTATCAGCGACAGCGGTATCGCCAACAAACCCGTCTTTGGGGCCGAGGTCTCCGCAGGGGGCTTGGTAAAAACAGCACGGTGCGCCTTGCTCGTGCTCGACGACCTCGCGCAGCGCGCCGACGAAGTCGGGGCTGAGCAACGTATTGTCCCAGGCCAGGGTCGTAGGATGGCAGGCGTAGTTGACGAGCAGCAGTCGCAACGAGCCATCATCGGCGGTGACACGGCCGACTACGGCAGTATTTTCAGCGGCTTGACCGGGATTGAAACCGGTGGTGTAGATTTGTTTGTCGTCGTCCCAGTAGTCGCGGTTGGCGGCCATATCGCATTGGGTGGTGGCGTAGGTGACTGTTGCGTCGGCTAGAGTGGCGACGGCTTGGGCGGCGGCGGCAGCCACTTTGGCGTTGACTTCGGCCAAAAAGGGCGCGATCAGGTCACCGCCGGGCATGGTATATCTATTTGCGGGAAAAAAGCCGGCGGAGTGCGAATGCGAATGCGTGACGATGACCTGGTCGGGCGCTACGTTTGCCGAGGCGGCTACGGGGGTGACGAGGCGTAGGGTCTGGTCGTTGTCG
>DQLG01000665.1 GCA_015660315.1 Candidatus Latescibacterota bacterium | reverse complement strand
TGTCTAACCAATCGATGGCATATTGGCGAAAACGATCGGGCACATAGTTGATTTGTTTTTCTTCGAGTACCGGTTTCGTTTTCTGCGCCAGTTCCTTCATATTCATAAACCACTGTTCCATCGGCAGCGGCTCAATGACCGTTCCGCACTTATCGTGGTGCGGAACCGCGTGCTCGTGGTCTTCTATCTTTACCAGCAAATTGGCTTCTTCCAAGGCTTCGACAATAGCCTTGCGACATGCATAGCGGTCAAGTCCAGCAAAACGCCCCGCCGCCGCCGTCATGATACCGTCAAAACCGATCACCTGAATTTGCTTGAGTTGATGTCGCAGACCGATTTCATAGTCGTTTGGATCGTGGGCTGGCGTTACCTTGACCGCCCCACTACCCATTTCAGGGTCGGCATATTCATCGGCGACAATGGCGATAGCCCGGTCCATCAGGGGCAATTCGACTTGCTGGCCAATCGCGTCGGCCCATCGTTTGTCACTGGGATGCACGGCTACCGCCGTATCACCGAGCATAGTTTCGGGACGAGTGGTCGCGACGACCACATCGGGGCCACCATCTTTGCCCGGGTAGCGAATATGCCACAAATGCCCCGCCAACTCGCGCTCTTCGGTTTCGAGATCGGAGATTACCGTCCGGCACTGCGGGCACCAGTTGATCATCCGGGTCCCGCGATATATCCAACCTTGTAACTGAAAGCGCTCAAATGCCTGCAAAACAGCCTCGACATAACCCTCGTCGAGGGTGAAACGCTCGCGCCGCCAGTCATAGCTCGCGCCGAGTTTCCGCAACTGACTATAGATGGCATCGCCATATTTGCTCTTCCATTGCCAGATCAATTCGAGCATTGCCTCTCGGCCAATATCGTAGCGGTTTTTCCCTTCAGTTTCCTGTAATTGCTGCTCCACCTTCATCTGGGTTGCAATGCCCGCGTGATCTGTACCCGGTAAACAAAGCGTTTCATAACCCTGCATCCGTTTCCAGCGCACCATTAGATCGTGTATTGCGTGTTGTATCGCATGTCCCATATGCAATTCACCGGTCACATTTGGGGGGGGAATCGTTATACAATAGGCGGGTTTATCCTTATCAAAATCAGCGTTAAAAAAGCCATTTTCCTCCCAAATCCCATACCATTTATCCTCAATCGCTGTGGGATCATAGGTTTTTGCCAATTCTTCAGTCATGCGTTTTTTCCGCCATTCTTTATAAACTATATTTACGTAACTATATGGAATTAATTCGGGTTAAATATAGCTTCTCCCAAAGCCCTTGACAATCCTATTGCATTATATGGCCCTGATATTGCTCATATCATCTTCGATATCATTTAACTCGGAGGTTCTTCACATGTTGAGAGTTATGAATACCGGCCTTTCAAGCGCTGCCTCTCTCTTTTCAGTGCTTTTTGCCCTGTCTACACTTGCCTTATCTTTTTGCGCTCTGCCCGTACTGGTGCTCGCCTTATTCTGGTTGGGTTGATTTTTAGGAAAATATCGCCTCCTTAGTAGCATTTTCTGCCGCTATTTCGTTGCTGCCTATTTATATATAAGCCTCCTTGCTTTATCTTTAGATCTGTGCGTATCATCCCCCTCTTTATAAATAAATGCACTATGGGAAACTGGTCTAAACTACTTACCGAACAACGAAATCCGGCAAGCGAAAACCTCGATGAGATTTCGACCCTCGAAATGTTAGCGATAATAAATCGGGAAGATGCCCTGGTCCCGAAGGCCGTTGCCCAACAACTCGCCCCCATAGCGCAAGCGATAGACCTCATTTCTCAGCAGGTCGCCAAGGGAGGCCGACTCTTTTATCTTGGCGCGGGTACCAGCGGTCGCCTTGGAGTACTCGATGCTTCCGAGTGCCCGCCCACCTTTAGCGTCTCCCCCGATATGGTCCAGGGTTTGATCGCCGGTGGTTCCAGCGCGCTCTTCAAAGCGGTTGAAGGGGCGGAAGACAACATCGATGGTGCGCAAAGCGACTTATCTCAACGAAGTTTAACGGCCAATGATGTAGTAATGGGGATTGCAGCCAGCGGCGTTACACCCTACGTCCTCGGCGGCCTCGCTTTCGCCAAAGGAATGGGTTGCTCGACTATTTTCTTTACCTGTAGCCCCACCGCCAGCCATTTAGTCGAAGCCGATATCAAGATTATTCCGGAAGTCGGCCCCGAGGTGATCACCGGTTCGACCCGTTTAAAAGCCGGTACCGCAACAAAGCTGGTGCTAAATATGATCAGCAGTGGGACGATGGTGAAGCTGGGAAAAACCTATGGTAATCTCATGGTCGACTTGCAACCTACCAATGCCAAATTGCGCGACCGCAGCGAACGAATTTTCGCCAATTTGACCGGTCATACGGCCGAGAGCGCCGCTGAATGCTTACATAGAGCAGATGGCCACCTCAAATGGGCCCTGGTCATGGAATTGTGCCAGGTGGATCTCAAGCAAGCCCAAGCGCTACTAGAAGAGCATGCAGGCATTGTGAAGCATGCCATTAGATCCAGGGGCAAAACATCAGGATGATCCGATCCGCGTTGGGAGATAAAAACCTACAGGTCTCGCGACTTGGTTTGGGCACCGTGCAGCTAGGCATGGCCTATGGCTACGATAAACAACCCCCGCCCCCCGAAGACGAGGCTATTCGCATTATTCGGCAAGCCCTTGATATGGGCATTAACTTCATCGATACCGCTCCAGCTTATGGCCATAGCGAGTATCTCGTCGGCAAAGCCTGCACAGACCTGGCAGAACGGCCCGTTATCGCGACCAAAATCTCCATACGAGATCCGGGAAGCAGGTGCTTCTTATCTGGCCAGGCCCTCCGCGAGGCCATAGAACAATCGCTCACCTCGAGCTTGCGACAACTCAAACTCGACGCGCTCGACCTAGTACAAATTCACAGCCTAGATACCCGCTTCATTACCAGTGAACTGTTGGATATTCTCGCCGATTATAGAAAACGTGGATTCGTGCGTTTCTGGGGCGCGACGACTTATGGCGAAGAAGCCCCTCTTGATGCGCTCGAATACCCCGAACATTTCACCTCCGTGCAAGTGCCCTACAATGCCCTTGACCGTCAGATGGAATCCCGCGTGTTGCCCCGCGCAAAGGCTCAATCTGTCGGCGTGGTCTTTCGCTCTGTCTTCCTACAGGGGGTACTTTCGCACCGCCTTGGGAGGCTTCCCAAGCACCTTATCGACCTGCAAGACCTCGCAGCCCCGGTCGCACACCTGGCCGATGTGGCCGGAATCGGTCTCGGGGAGTTGGCCCTGCGCTTTGCGGCCTTTTCCCCATGGGTAAATTCCACTATTTTTGGCACGACGAATGTCGAGGAGCTAACGGACAATATCCGCGCCATACAGCTAGGCCCACTGCCGCTCGACTTGACCGAAGCCCTATCTCGTACTGAGATTCCCGACCCCACCATGCTCAACCCAGGCAACTGGCAAAACTGACCGCAAAAGGATTGACAATGGCTGAAATTGGCTATGAAAGCTGGGCCTTCCTGCCCAACGACAATACCCCCACGACCGGCGAACCGAGCTCCTTCAACCCGCCGATGATCACGACCATGGCCATCGACGAGAATACAAGCCTCATCTTTAAATTTCCATCACCCATCGCAACGCTCAATATTGCGATGGAAAGCACCGCCCTTTCTGCCGAACAGCCCGGAGAGTCATTTTTCTATATTCTAACCGGGTCTGAACCTCAGCGGTTAAAACAATTGGATCATCCGAATTGGACACTCAACTACGACGGCATATACGGAGTATTTTCGACTCAAATCAGACAGTGCGAACAATATCTGAAATTATATTACAATCAACCACAAAACATCATACTATCTAAAGTTGGATTCTCCACCCCATGAAATTACCAGATATCGGCCAAGACTTGGCAGAATTGGAAACCCCGACCCTTTTGATCGACCTCGATCTTTTCGAATCCAATATTCGCCAGCTCTACTCTTTTTGTAGTGACAACGGCAAAGCCTGGCGTCCTCACAGCAAGGCCAATAAGTCGCCGGAGATTGCCCGCTTATTAATTGATCATGGCGCGATCGGTATTACTTGC
>DQLG01000082.1 GCA_015660315.1 Candidatus Latescibacterota bacterium | reverse complement strand
GGCGTCGTGCGGGTCGAAGCTGAGTCCGGCGCCGTGCAGGATGCGTTCGCCGTGTGGTTCGAGGCGTTGGAGGTGGTCGGTGCGGGCGGCGAAGTGGCCTAAGCCGTCGGTGGGTTCTGGGCGCGAGGTGGGGTGACAGCTGAGAGTGTAGATAGTTAGGGGGATAATTAGGGCGTTGAATACGTATTTGAATGCCTTTTGGACTTGGGATATTGCGTGCATATATACAGTATAAGAAGGTGGGAGGCGGTGGAACAGGTTGGTGGGCAGGGCAGGGCGTCTTGCCAACCCGGTTGGATTACATTGCTAACGATGCTCCAGAAAACCCTGATAGAGACGATATTTTGTGGCAGAACGGCGTATTTAGGTAGGGTTTCGTACTGGAGGACATAGAGCAAAAGTGTCAACAGGCCGAGTAAAGTGAGGGTGGCTTTGGGCCATGGCTTTTGCGCGTCGTTGCTCGTGCGTTTATGGCCATCAGAACCGCTCCCCGGCGGCGCGCAGCACGCCGAGTGCGTCGCAGGTCACGTAGAGGTTGGTCTTGCGCTTGTCGGAGCCGCCCCAGTTGATCAGCGAGTCGTTGCCCTTGCCGATACGGCCGACGCGATAGTGTTTGCGCTCGGCTGGGAAAGTGCCATTGTCGAATTGTTTAGCTTTGAGCAAGTCGAGCCCGTCGCGGCAGCGCTCATCGGCCAGGTGGCCGGCTTCATGCATGACCTTGAGGGCGAAGAGCGGGTCGCAGTGCTCGTAACAGGGATAGTGCAATGCGGCGCAGTCGGCGCTGAGGGGTTGGCCGTCGGTTTTTTGGTAGAGGTGATGGGAAAGCAGATGTTCGGCGAGTTGCGCGGCTGTCTGGTGGGCGGCTTGCTCGTCGCGGAGTTGTGCGTGCAGGGCGAGGCCGCGCAGGGCGTGTAGGGTTTGGCCGAAGGCGGCGGGGCTTTTGCCGATTTTTTTGTCTAGGCTTTCGATCAGCCGTGCGGCCAGTTCATCGGTCTGGCCTTGGTCCAACGCGAGAAAATGCAGGTAGTAGAGCGCGTTGCCTTCGATCGCGCCGCAGACGGGCTCGATGCGGTCGGAGGCGAAGAGTTCGTCGATTGCCTGGTCGCGCAGGGCAAAGAGACTTTTATCGCCAGCGGCGGATCCGATATCGGCCAGCATGTAGAGCACCCAGTGTGCGCCGCGCCAACGGTCGAACGCGGGCAGGGGAATACGGCCGCTGGCGTCCTGCTCGGCGAGCAGGGTGCGGGCCAAGGTCGATTCGCGGACCTCGTCGCGCAAGATGCGGATCTCGCGCGAGTCGGGTGCTCGTCCGTAGAGTTGGAGCAGGGTTTTATAGCGCACGACGGGCTCGTCGATATCGGCAAGCGAGCGGGTGATGTGGGTCATGGAGTCGAGCATAGGCCTGCCGTTTTGGAGTAAATGGGACCGTGCGGAATATATCCCCTATTTATAAATATCCGCAAGCGCGGCAGGCCTTTGTCGCGGTTCGGCGCATTTCCCCCCCCCAACCGCCAAACCCGTGAAGAGCCGGGCTATGGTTGCTGCTAAGAGGCTCGGTCGCGTGGTGGTGTGCGGCTCGCACCAGAGACGGACGGCTAGTCCAGGAAGTTCAGATGCTACGTCGATTTATAGCATGGTTTGCAGGCCGATAGTAGTCGTAAGCGCAGCGCAGCTCGCCATCTAAATATCGGGTTCGAGGGCTTTGCCGAACTCGCCGTCGGTGTTTTGGAAATCTGCTAGTGTGTCGATTGCGGTATGGGCCGACCTGGAGCCGAAGGACAGGTCCAACACGCTTTGTTTTACTCGGCTAGGTGTATCCATTGTTTTTTAGTGCGCGATTGAGCGGCGCTTTGAATTTGCCCGGCTTACTCTTGTCGACCCTGATGTTCGTGCAGCTATTGAAGGCGGCAAAGCGGTGCAGTGTTTTGGCCAGGGCCGGCAGTAGTGCATCGTAGTCTTTGAAACCGGGTTCGAAGACGATATTGCGCACGACGAAGGTTTGGCTCTTGCGTTCGGCCTTGGGGTCGAGACGGCCGATAAAAGAGCCATTCCACAAGATCGGCAGGGTGAAGTAGCCGTACTGGCGCTTCGGGGCGGGGGTATAGCATTCGATGCGGTAGTGAAAGTCGAAGAGATCGAGTAGCCGGTCGCGGTCGATGGTGAGATTGTCGAAGGGCGAGAGCAGATGCAGATGGTTTTTTTGTTGTCGGGGGATATTGTCCAGGGTGGCGGTAAGCGCATAATAGGGGGCTTCTTGGTTTTCGATTTGCACGGCGACGGCTTCGCCCGAATCGAGTAGGTCGCTTAACGCTTTTTGCGCACTGTGGTTGGCGTAGAGTTTGCGGATCTGGGGGATTGAAGCGAGGCCTAGGGTGGAGAGTGCGCGGCGGACGAAGTGGCGGGCGGCCTCGTCGGGGGTAGCCGCCTGAGTGTCGATGTGCCCGGGCACGACGCGCTCGGGCAGATCGTAGACGCGCTGGAAGCGGCGGCGGGCGCTAACCATCAACTCGCCGGTGTTGAAGAGTAATTCTAACGCTTGTTTGGCCGGTTTCCAGTCCCACCAAGTGCCGCGTTTGGCGTCTTGGTAGTCGAAGTCGGCCGAGGCCATGGCGCCATCGCGGCGGATGCGTTGGTAGACTTCTTTGACCAGTTTTTTGTTTTCCTTGCGAAAGAGAGATTCGCGCCGCCAGTTGTGGGCGGTGGCCATGCGCGGCAGATAGTAGCGATAATCTGTCATGGGCACGTAGGCGGCGGCGTGTGCCCAGTATTCGAAGACGCGTCTGTCTATGGCGAGCAACTCGCCGAGCATGGCGGAGGTGAAGCCGGGGTGGTGGTTCCAGAGGATATGGTCGTGCGCGCGTTCGATGACGGCGATGGTATCGATCTGCACGTAGCCGAGGCGTTCGATGACTTGTGTGGTGCCTTCTTTGCCAGCAGATACGGGAGTATGATGATCGAGGCCTTGCGTGCGGATGGAAAGGCGGCGGGCGGCGATGAGGGAAAGGGTTTTTTTTGTTTTGTTTTGTGGGGTGACGTTTTTGGCCATGGGGAAGTATTGCTCCATGTAGAGTGGCGTGCAACTGGATTACGGTATCCGTACATTTGTGCAACGTCAAGCAAAATGTGCATGTGGCGAATGGGCTAGGTGTACAACTTGGGCAGCGGCCTACGTGGGTGCAGCATAGGGTGAGAGAAGGAGGGGGAGCTAATGGGGTTTT
>DQLG01000155.1 GCA_015660315.1 Candidatus Latescibacterota bacterium | reverse complement strand
TCCTGTTCGTCGGCGATGGTAATCGTGTCCATGAGCCTTTCGTAGGCCCAGCGCCGGGCGATGGTCTGCATCTGGTGCCAGACGCTTTTGACATTGAAGGCGAGAATTTCTTCCTCACTGTCGGCTACCGCCGCGCGCACGATCAACTGGTGCTGGTTAAAGATCTGCACCAGGTCGGTGAGCATCAGTTCGCCTTGCACATTATCGGTGTCGATTTGCTGGATATAGGTGCGCAACACCGCTTCCTTGAAGGCGAAGACACCGGTGTTGATCTCACTCGTCTCGAGCAGTTCCCGCTGGCTGAAGGCGTAAGTGTGGCCATTGTAGACCGCTTGATACGGCGTTTCTGGATCCAGGCCGAGGATATCCTTGTGTTCTCTGATCTCGATGACCTTGTCCCGGTCCTCGCCCGACGAGGCGCCGTCGACGTCCGTTGCGGGCACGCGGACGATGCGGCCGTAGTGGTTGGCTTCCATCGGGCCGCTGTAGAGGCCGGTGAGCACCATCATATCGCAGGATATTTTTTCGAAGCTGTTGCGGAATTGCACAACGACCGCTTCGGTCAACAGGCCCATGTCGCCGAGGAAGATATAGATGTCGCGGTCGGCGGTGGCCTCGGGGAAAGATTGCAGGCCAACGCGAACCGCGTCGCCGGTGCCGGCCGGTAGGCCGAGTACCGGGTTTTCTTGGTAGGCGAAGACCCGACCCGACTGGGCGCTGGTGGCTTTAGCGACGTCGGCGCCTTTGATGCCGACGACGATGACCTGGTTGGGGCTGTCGAGGCCCTGTTGCACGGCTCGTGCGACGCGCAATGCCGTTGGGCGCCCCCATATTTCGTGCAGCATCTTGGAGGTCTCGGAGCGGATGCGTTTGCCGTGACCGGCGGCGAGGACGATGCCGATGCGTGAGATGTCATTTTCGATCGGCGAATTGAGCTGGGCGAGCAGGTCGCGGACCGGCTCTTCTTTCATGTGGGATTCTCCCTGGCTAGGATTCAAATCAGACGGGTTGGCCGTTGCCGGGCAGATTGAGGTCTTCGCCTAGGGCTAGACGCATAAGGCATTCCTGCATCTCGGTTTCTTCTTCGCCCGGATTCGGGGTATGGCGGGTGTAGGTGCCATTGGCGCCCATTTGTCGGGATTTGGTGCGGTCGGCGATCGCCAATTCGATCAGTTCCCGGTAGATCCGCTGTCTGAGCCCCGGGTTGAGAATGGGGAATACCACTTCGACCCGACCGCGCAGGTTGCGGTTCATCCAGTCAGCACTGCCGAGCCAGATTTCCTCTGTGCCACCATTGGCGAAATAGAAGACACGGCTGTGTTCGAGGAAGCGTCCGATAATGCTGTAGACGCGGATGTTTTCGCTGATATCGGGCATGCCGGCTCTCAGACAGCAGATGCCGCGCACGATCAGGTCGATTTCGACGCCGGCCTGTGAAGCCCGGTAGAGGGCTTTGATGATCGCTGGATCCATCAGGCCGTTCATCTTGGCGATAATGGCAGCGGGCCTGCCGGCGCGAGCGTGTTCGCTTTCGCGTTCGATGCGGTCGAGCATGCCCCGCATCAGGCCGGCGGGCGCGACCAATAGTTGCTCAAAATTGGTTTCGCGATTGTGGGCGGTGAGCAGGTTGAAGACTTCGGCGACTTCGGCGGTGATTGCTGGTTCGGCGGTAATCAGCCCGAGGTCGGTGTAAAAGCGGGCGGTGGTGTGGTTGTAGTTGCCGGTGCCCAAGTGTGCGTAACGGCGCAAGCGGTCCTGGTCGCGGCGGACCAGCATCAAGAGCTTGCAGTGGATTTTGAGGCCCATGATGCCGTAGACCACATGGATGCTGCTGTATTCCATACGCTTGGCCCATTCGATATTGGCGGCCTCGTCGCCGCGGGCTTTCAGCTCGACGAGCACGGTGACTTCCTTGCCGCGTTCGGCCGCGTCGATTAGAGCTTGGGCCACCTGCGAGTCGTCGCCGGTGCGGTAGAGGGTCTGTTTAATTGCCAAGACTTTGGGGTCGTCGGCGGCCATGCGGATAAAATCGATCACCGTGGAGAACGATTCGTAGGGGTGGTGCAGCAGGAGGTCGCGGTTGCGGATCGACTCGAAAAAAGGTTCCGGTTCCTTGGGTAGTTCGCGTTCGACGGGCGAGAATGCGGGGTATTTGAGCGAGGATCGCGGGACCAAGTCGGAGAGGGCGATGACCCGATGGAGATTGACGGGGCCGTCGGCGCGGAAGACTAGGCTGTCGTCGAGGGCGAAATGCCGTTGCAGTAATTCCACCAGGCGGTCGGGTGCGCTGGCGGCGATTTCGAGGCGGACCGCGTCGGCTTGGCGCTGGTTGATGACTTGTTCCTCGATCTCCTCCAGTAAATTGTCGGCGTCTTCTTCGTTAACGTAGAGTTCGCTATTGCGGGTGACGCGAAAGGGAGCCGAGCCGAGGACCTGGTAGCCGCGAAAAAGTTCGCTGGTCTGGCGTTCCATAATACCGGCGAGCGTAACAAAATGCATCCCGTCGCCCTGGTCGG
>DQLG01000508.1 GCA_015660315.1 Candidatus Latescibacterota bacterium | reverse complement strand
TGGGCGCTTGGTTTTTATTGGTCGGCGCCGGCGAGGCCCAGCTTATATCGACAGTCACTGGTGACGGCACCGGCTCTTATTTCGGCAATGGCTCTGCAGCGCTGGCCGCCGGTGCGAATAAACCGCATAAGATCTCGCTGGATAAAGACGGCAATATCTACATTGCCGATTCCGACAATAGTGTTATCCGCAAGATCGATGCAGCCGGTATTATAACTACGTACGCTGGGACGGGTGCGGCCGGCTATAACGGCGACGGGACCGCGACGGCCGCCCAACTCAACACCCCCAGAGGCGTGTGGGTTGACAGTACCGGTGATGTTTTTATCGCCGATACCGGAAATCATATCATCCGCAAGGTCAATATATCGGGAATCATGTCGACCGTGGCCGGTGTCGCGAGTATCTCGGGAACGACCGGTGATGGTAGTACGGCGACCTCCGCCCGGCTAACTTCGCCCAATGGTATTTTTGGCACTCCCAACGGCGATCTCTATATCGCCGACTGGGGCAACCACGCGATCCGCAAACTGGATAAGGCGAACGGGAACCTGACGACGGTGGCGGGGACGCTCGGCAGTAACGGGGCAGCGGGCGATGGCGGTGCCGCGACTTTAGCGACCCTCTACGGCCCTTTCGATGTTTTTGTCGATTCGACAAACAATATTTATATCGCCGATGCGCAGAACAACAAGATTCGCAAGATCGACGGCACGACGGGGATAATCACGACGGTGGCCGGAACGGGGGCCGCGAGTTTCTCCGGTGACAAGGCGGCGGCGACTTCTGCTACCCTCAACCGACCCTCTGGCGTCCGCGTGACGGCAGACGGGGATATTTATATCGCCGACAAGGCGAATCAGCGTATACGCGTCGTCGACGGGCTGACCCAAGTGATCAACACGATTGCCGGGACGGGTGCGGCCGGCTATAACGGCGATGATATCCAAGTCGGCAAGGCACAGTTGTGGGATCCCCAGGGCATCGACTTTGATGCGAAGGGAAATCTCTATATCGCCGATTCCAGCAACAATCGGGTGCGCAAGCTAAACGCCCGGGTCTGGGCTAATACGCTTAAACCGGCCGCGCATCGACACAACGCGCCAAGAGACACGGTGCTGGCCGGTGTTATGAATCGGGCACTTGTGGCGGCGGTCGACACCAATTTCGCTGTCTACGGGATGCAGACGGGAAAAAAGGCCGGTGCGCACAGCGGCGGCAATACGACCTCGTTGGTTTTTGCCCCGACGGTAGAATTCAAACCCGGCGAAAAGGTGATGGCGGTTTTTACCGATACGCTAGTCAGCGTTGACGGGGTGCGCTTCAGCTTACCGCAGGTATGGACTTTTCGGACAGCGGCGGGGGTCGGACCTGCAGTATTTCCTTCATTGGGAAGGAGCCTCGGCACGGGCAGCGACGCGACCTTGGACCTGGCGGTGGGCGATGCCGATGGCGACGGTGATTTGGATTTGCTGGTTGGCAATACTGGTGGGCAAGACGCGGTCTGGCTGGACGGCGACGCGAGCCCTTCCTTTGGCGCCGATCCGTCGAACGTGGGGTTGAGCTCGGGGGCTACAAATTCCGTCGCTTTTGGCGATGTCGACCATGATGGGGACCTCGATGCGGCGACCGGTGACAATGGCGGTCAGAATTTTGTCCATTTAAACAATGGTTCGGGGGAATTTGCGTTTTCTGATACTTCGATTGTCGGACCGGCGTCAAGCGCGACGAGAGCTTTGGCCTTTGGCGACGTCAATGGCGATGGGCACTTGGATCTCGCCGTGGGCAATAATGCCGCCGATGATTTCATTTACCTCAACAATGGTCTGGGGAAATTTGCCCAGGGGGATACGTCGAAGGTCGGCCTAACTACCGCGACTACGCACGGTATGGCCTTCGTCGACGTCGACCTCGACGGCGATCTGGACCTGGCGGTGGCCGGTATTTCCGTGCAGGATGTGGTTTATCTCAACGACGGTATCGGCAAATACGCCATTGATGATTCGTCGCATTTCGGCGTCAGCACCAATATGACCAATCATCTCGATGTAGGAGATGTGGATGCGGACGGCGATGCGGATATTGCGGTGGCGCTCGACGGGGCGCCGAATGTCGTCTACCTCAATGACGGCAACGGCAAATACGCGCTTGCCGACGGCAATCCTTTTGGTCTTGGATCTGGGCTTACGGAAGCTGTGCACTTTGGCGATATCGACGGGGACGGGGACCTCGACGTGTGGGTGGGCAATCGCACGGGTCAGAACGCGGCCTATATCAACAGTGGCACGGGGGCCTTATCCACCGCCAAGAATTTTGGCACAGGGTCAGACGACACTAGGGCGTTGGCGGTGGCCGATTGGGACGGCGACCTGGATCTCGACGTGGCGACTGGCAACAGTGCCGAGAGCAATGTGGTTTATCTGAATGCGACGCTTTACGAGTCCATGCGCTCGTTCGGGCCTGTTGGGACGATCAGTCTGCCGCCTCTTGGCAGCGCCAAGTTTTTTGGCCTCGGTATGGTGGGCAATGGTAGTGGTTCGCTCGACACATTAGCATTGACGCTTTCTGATCTGAAGACCGCCACGGGAATGGCCGCCAGTAGTATTGATACGGTGGCGCTCTATGTCAGTGCGGATTCGATCCTGAACCCCGCCACCGATACGCTACTGGCCTGGTTGCCCGGGACATCGATAGGTATTGGCACAACCCTCAAATTGGCACTGAGTTCGCCGCATACGCCCGTTGACGGCACGGAGAGCTTCTATCTGGTGAAGGTCAAGGTTGATACCCTCGTTGGTGACAAACATTCGTTCAAGGTCGGCTTGGCCGCCGGCGGCGTACATGTCACGGATGGTTATCGGGGATCGGCGCTGTCGGCCAATGATACCAATAAAATTGAGATCGAGGTCACCGCGACTAAATTGGCGTTTACCACGGCACCGCGGGATACGGCGGTGGTCGACGGGACGGATGAAGTGGTAAGCGGCAAGGTCTTTTCGACCCAGCCTGTTGCCGAGTCGCAGGATATTTATGGCAATACAGACAAGGATTTTGCCGAGACGGTAACTGCGAGCATAAGTTCGGGCTCTGGCACTATAGGTGGGGCGACGCTCAAGACATTGGTGAACGGCAAGGCCAGTTTTGCCGGAAATTCACTGCTCTACAATGCGACCACCGACGGCGAAGCTTTTACCTTAATGGTTGATGACGAGTCCGGGGGGGTGGATCTGACGCTTGCGACGACGGTCTTGAGCGCTGATGTCGTGGCTAGTAAACTGGCTTTTACGAGGGAACCGTCGGTATTGGTCGATCCCGGCAGCAACTTCGCCGTGGATTCGGTCTTTGTCGTAGCCCAAGACGTCGCTGGCCTGAACGACACCGATTTTACCGCGAAAATCCGTCTGAGGGCGGTGAGCGTCGAAGATACCAGTAG
>DQLG01000272.1 GCA_015660315.1 Candidatus Latescibacterota bacterium | reverse complement strand
GCCGTGCAAGACGAAGAGGAATCCGTCAGCTTCTTCGGTGTGGCCTTTGACTGCGTGTAGGAACTCGGCGGTGATGCGTTCGAAATCTTTTTGCGCTAAGGGGCCGGCGGAGGACGCGCGCGCACCGTAGGTCGGGCAGATTTCGATATCCCCTTCTTTGGCGAAGACATCGAGTGCGCCGCCGAGTTCGGTTTCTTTGCCTTGGTGGTAGGCGGTGAGTTCGGGGCCACGGTTTATGGTGAAGTTGTCGTAGGTGCCGATGTGTGGATTGAAGGAGGAGATTTCTTGTTTGCACTCGGCAATTAGGATGCGGGGCATGGGGTTGGTGTCCG
This sequence comes from Candidatus Latescibacterota bacterium, assembly GCA_015660315.1. Lineage (GTDB taxonomy): Bacteria > Latescibacterota > UBA2968 > UBA8231 > UBA8231. Next base: position 2,379 of record DQLG01000272.1, on the reverse strand, counting down.
TTTGTTTTTTGTTCGTGGTTGGTTTGGGGTGCGTCTCAGGCTGCCGTTTGCGGGTCTGCCTCCGGGCAAATTTAAGGCGGCCCTATAAACTGGCGGGAGGGCGCTTGGGTGGGGTGGCAGAGCCACCCTTGACCGGCATCGGCAGTGGGGGCGCTGTCGCTCAATCGTAAGGCCTTTGGCAGGGCTTTGCCCTGCGGCAGCCCGCAAACCTTTGCTGCGTCGGTGTGTCCTCAGTAATGCCTTTAGCCTTCGCGGCACTGATAGACTATTTTCGCCCCTCATGATACGGTAGAAGGGGAATAGGCACAAGGTTTGAGTTTAAGGGGAAGGAAGGGTGCGGAAGCGTTGGATTTCTGTGGTGAGGAAGGTGTGTATGTAGGTGTTGAAATTGTGGTCTAATTTGGTGTTGAGGGCATTGGCTTTGTTCTGGTAGGGTTCGAGGATCAGGTCGGTGCAGGCTAGGAAGTTGCTGGAGATGTCGGCTTGGCCGTTGAGGGCGATGGTTTGTGCGAGTTGGTGGTGTTCGTCGGGTGAGAGGGCGCCGTAGGTCGAGCATTTTAGATCGTCATGCATCTTTTCGCCGAGCGTGTCGATAGTTTCGACGTCGATGATGGCAGGCAGGTGGATATAGCTGTTTTGGCGAAAAGCGGTAAGTGCTGCGTCGAGTGCCGCGGGATTCGAGTGCGCCCGGGGTGTGTTCTACTGTATTGCTATCGACGCTAAGCATACGCTAACTCTTGAGCGGGCTGACCCTCGGTCCTTCGGGCGTGTCTTCGACTTCGTATCCGGCCGTCGTAATTTCGTCGCGCATCTGGTCGGCGGTGGCCCAGTCTTTGTTGGTGCGGGCTTGTTGGCGTTTCTCAGCCATCGCTTGGATCTCTGCGGGGATTTCCGCTGCGGCTTTCGGTTGCCATGTGGCGAGTTGCAGGCCCATGACTTGGTCGAAGTGCAGCAAGGTCGCTTTTTTGACGTCGTCGGACAGGTCGCTACCGGCCAGGTCCCAGCAGAGGGCCAGGACCCTCGGCATGTTTAGATCGTCTTCGACCCGCTCTTTGAATTGGGCGATATAGTCTTCGTCGGCTGTGCCGGGATCGCCCCAACTGTGGGAGGTGGCGCGCAGGCGGTTGAGGGCAGTGGCGGCGCCGTCGATGCTCTCCCAGGTAAAGGAGAGCTTGGCGCGATAGCGGGCACCTAAGCAGAAGAAGCGGTAGACCAGCGCGTCGTAGCCCTTTTCGACTAGCGATTCGAGCCGCAGAAAATCGCCGCTCGATTTGGACATCTTCTCGCCGTCCGATTGTAGGAAGGCGCCGTGTAGCCAGAATTCGGCCAAGCGGGTGTCGTAGCAGGCTTGGGCTTGTGCGATTTCATTGGTGTGGTGCACCGGAATGTGGTCTTCGCCGCCGCAGTGGATATCGAAGCGCGGACCGAGATATTTGGCCGACATCGCGGTGCATTCGATATGCCAACCGGGGAAGCCTTTGCCCCAAGGACTGTCCCATTCCATCTGTCGCTGCTCGTCTTTGGGGCTGAGCTTCCACAGCGCAAAGTCGGTGATTCGGCGCTTCTCGCCCAGGTCGACGCGCATACCTCCTTGTAGGCCTTCGATGTCGAGGCGGGCCAGGTAGCCGTAGTCGTCTAATTTCGAGGTGTCGAAATAGACCCCGTCCTCGGTGCGGTAGGCGAAGCCCTTTTCTTCGATTGCGCTGATGGCTTCGATCTGCTCTTGGATATGGTCGGTGGCCCGGCACCAGATGTGGGGTTCGAGCACATTGAGCCAGGTGAGTTTTTCCTGGAAGTCGGCCGTGTACTGCTCGGCGATTTCCCAGGCGGTTTGCCCCGTGCGGCGCGAACCGGCTTCCATTTTGTCCTCACCGGTATCCGCGTCCGAGGTTAGATGGCCGACATCGGTGATATTGACCACGTGATAGACGTCGTAACCGCTGTATTCGAGTGCGCGGCGCAGGATATCCTCGAAGATATAGGTGCGGTAATTGCCGATGTGCTGGAAGTTGTAGACGGTCGGACCGCAGGCATAGAGGCGGACCTTATCGGGTTCGATGGGGGCAAATGGGCGTTGTTGGCGCGCGTAAGTGTCGTAGAGATTCAGGGGCATAGGTCTATTGGGTATAGGGTGTTAGATGAGCTTTATAAGCTGTGGTCTCGGGTGATTATGCGCAAGGGGCTGGGGACTGACAGTAGGCTGCAGGGCAACGGATCGTCTGCGGCGAGTTTTATATAATCGCGTCTTCGCTCCCGGTCTGGCGCTCGTCGCCCATGGCTTTGCGCAAGGTGGTGATATCTTGGCTGAGGGCGTGTTTGTATATAAGCACGTCGGCGCCGTGTACGACGAGATTGGCACCGGCTTGCAGGAAATCGATT
>DQLG01000092.1 GCA_015660315.1 Candidatus Latescibacterota bacterium | reverse complement strand
TGAGCAGATCGAGAGGCAGTATTCTTCGAGCAGCGCCGGGACGCGCATCGCGGTCTTGCCGCCGTAGCTCAGGCCGTAGAAGGCGATGCGTTGCGCGTCGACCTCGGCGAGGCTGGACAACCATTGCAGGATGCGTTGGTGTTGGCGGGTGATAAAGGAGAATAGCGATAGTTTGAGCGGGTTGGCGAGTCGTTGTAGGCGGCGAAAATTGTCTGCGCCAATATAGGGGTTTTGCGGTGCGAAGACGATATATCCGAGATCGGCTAGGCGACAGGCATAGCGGTGGTAGGCCGGGGTCTCATTGTCGTTGTCGGCGAGATCCTGCGGGCGGCCTTCAAGGCCGTGCTGGCAAACGATGACGGGACGGCGTTCGCCTTTTTTGATGTTCTTTGGCAAGAGCAGAATGCCATAGGCAAAGACATCGCGGTAGACGTCGAGCACGACCTCATAACTGAGGTATTTCTTTTCGCGATAGATCAGACGTGAGCGCGGGCTGGCAGCCATTTTAGGCGCGGGCAGTCGGCCGATGACTTCGTTGTGGAGATGGAGGCGGTAGCGACGGCTGGTTTTGGCCCAGGTCTCGGTGTTGCGGGCGTCGGCCTTGGCCCAGAAATCCTGGCGTTTGAACTCGGCTTGCACGAGCAGGTCCTGGGTGTGGTCGACTAATTGGCGGAATTGCCTTTTGCGACGCTCGTGTGCGTCCGGCAGATCCCGTAGACGGCGGACCGTGCGGCTTGGCGATTGCAGGCGATGAATGCCGAGAGTGCGGAGAAAGGTCTGTAAGAAGTATTCGTCGCAGGGGGTGGGACTATCGACGAGGGCGAACTTATCGCCCTGTTTGCCGGTTAGGTCCTGTGCACGTCGGAATTCCGCGGTGACCTGGTCGCTGGACGGGGTGATGATCCGGCCGGGTGCCGCGCCGGTGCGATCTGCGCTGGCGGCAGGTGGTCCGTCAATGGTGGGTTGTGGGCAGCTTTCGATAATAAGGTGACGGGGAGCTATCAGGCTGGCGATCTCGGCGTCACCAAATTCTTCTAATAGGCCAAAGACATTGCGATAGATCGGTTCGCGCCACAGGGCCTGGCGGTTGTGGAAGTAGCCGCTGACGGCGGCGGCCTGGATGCGTTGGTCAAGCGCGGCGGCGTATAGTGCGAGCAACCCGCCCTCGCCATAGCCGATGACGCCGATCGGGCCGGAACTGAACCCGTCGATGGCGGCCAACACTTTTTGTATCTCAAAGCCGATGAGGTGGCGTCCGAGTTCAAAAGCCGCACGATAGATAAATTCGCGGTGCGGTTGGTTGCTCATACGCACGCCTGCGAGGCCTGAGTGCGTGCAGGCGCGGTCTGTTATTGCCGGGATAAGCACGCGGCAACCGCTTTGTGCTAAACGGGCGGCAAAGGCGTTTTTGTGGCCTTTTTCGAGGCCGGCGAGGTCTTCTGGTGTCTGGTCGGCGTCGGGCAGGGCGATGATTTGGGCGCGGGCTTTGCGCTTGGGTTCGAGCAGCAATCCCTCAGCATCAAGGCGCTCGAAGGTGCGCCAGCGCACGGCGTGTATCTCATAGTTGCGGCCATGGGCTACAGGGCGATCGGCGAGATAGCTGAGTTCCGGCGTGGAGCGAGGGTCTTGCGCGCCGATTATTTTCGCGAGGCGCTGGCGATTGTCTTCGACGGATTTGGCGTAGGCCGCTGGAGTTTTCGTATCACGGTGCCAATGCCGCTGGCGTCTTTCGACGGATGCCTCAGTGGCGCGCAGCAGGTAGCGTTGAATGCCGGCAACCATAAGCTCGGCGAGGTCCCCGCGTTCGGTCAAGAGCTGGGTATTGGGCAGATGCATGGGTTGGGGCATGAGTATGCGCTTCCGTTTTTGCCTTGCAGCTTACGCAATCGTAAGACGGAGGGCAAGGTTTAGTGCGGTCGGTGGCCTGATGTGTCGGAATAGAAACGGGTAGTCACTGTTGAGTAGGGAGGCTATGCGGGAGTGAAAGGCGTTTTTACAGCGGGTGGTGTTTTACAATATCGCCGCGGGTGACTGGATGGGAATTGAAAGCGGTCGGTGGATGGTGGGGAGAGTTGGCAGGTGCAGTGGCAGATTCACTCTGCGCGAAAATAGTGAGATGGCTTAATCGTCGAGCGCGAGTACGCGCCGCGTCGCCGGGGGCAGTATGGCCTTGGTTTTCGGCGAAAGGTATTTTTTTTGATCGGTTTGCTGTTGGGCGCCTTTGCGCACGAAGTAGCCATGCAGGACTCTACGGCGGCGGCCCGAGTGGTTGGCGGAGGCGCCGTGCAACAGGCTGGCGTTGATGATGACGACGGTGCCGGGCTGGACCTCTAGGTGTATGACGTCTTTTTCGTCTTCGGGAGCAGGGATGTCGGCCAAGTGCGAGCCGGGTAGGACGCGGGTGGCGCCATTTTTCCGGTCCATGCCGTCAACGACCCACAGCGAGTTGAGCGAATAGACCTGCTCGCCGGGCGGGGTCCCAGTGTCGCGGTGCAGCGATTGGTTGCCCTGGTCCTTGAGTGGTTCGAGCGAGTTGAGGCTCGAGAGGATACAGTCTTCGCCGAGGAAGTGGCGCATGATGTCGTAGACGGGCGAGCGCAGAAAGAGCGTGTGGAAAAAGGGGTGTTTGTCGACGGTGTTAGCGCTGAAATTATAGCCTTCGGGTAATCGCAGGCCGTCGCGTTCGGGGTCGTAGGCGGCGTAGATGTCGTCCATTGTCGCGCGCAGGAATTTCAGGTCGTCGGCTTTTAGCACGTTGTGGACGGTGGTAAATCCCTGCGTTAGGATATGGTGAATATGGGAGTTGAGTTCGGTCATTGATTCCTATTTGAGCTAGGTGGATCATTGTAATATATTGGCTGCGCGTGCACAGGTAAAATCTAAACGAGGTAAATATGGCGGCTAAAAAGAAGGGCAAAGTTATCAATTTGGCGATGGTCGGCTGTGGTGGCATGGCTGGGGCGCATTTGAACGGTTATCAGGAGCTTTTAAATAAGGGCGAGACGCGTTTTCGTATTGTCGCGGCGGTGGATGAGGCGTTGGACCGGGCGAAGGGTTTTGCGGAGCGCATTGAGGGTTTTTCTGGGCAGAAGGTCAATGCCTATAAGAATGTCGCGCAATTGCTCAATGGCGAGAACAATCTCGACGGGGCCGATATTTGCAGCCCGCACGGTTTGCACCATGTATTGGGCTGTGAGTTGCTCAATGGCGGGGTCAATGTGCTGGTCGAAAAACCGATCGGCATCACGGTTAAGGCTTCGAAAAAGATCATCCAGACCGCCAAGCGCAAGCAGTTGGTCGCCGCCACGGCCGAGCAGTGCCGTCGCGCGATCGGCCAACGCACGATCCACTGGGCTTTCAATGACGGTCTACTGGGCCAGCCGCGCATGTGGTGGGCCGTACGTGCAGGCTGGAGTGATCCGCAGAATGTGCCGAATTGGCACTGGCGTGTCGATCGCAAATTGGGCGGTTGCGGCATGGTCATGGATAGTGGCGCGCACTGGGTCGATACGATGCGCTATTGGTTCGGTGAGGTCGACAGCGTCTACGCGCGGGTCGAGCAAATGTACGATAGGCCGCACAATAAGAACGGTAAACTCGTCAATAGCGCGATGGAGGATTTCTGGACCAGTATCTTCAATTTCAAGAGCGGGTTGGTCGGTACCTGGTCGTGGACGACGAGCGCGCCAGGCAAGGGCTTTACCCAATTGACTATGAGCGGCACGAAGGGTTCGATCATCGACTCGGATATTTTTCATCCGGCCGCTTTCCAAGCCAATGGCGAATGCCAACTCGTTGACGGGACGAGTTATAATATGCCGAGGTTGCAGGAGTTATATCTGGAGACGCTGAGCCAACGCAAGAAGGATCTGCTATTTCCCTATGGCATTACTGGCGGAGTAACTTTGGAGTTATGGGATTTTATTGACGCGTTGAGCAAGGGGCGGCCGGTGGAAATCGACGCGGAGGAAGGATTGCGGAGTAAGGCGATTAGCGAGGCGGTTTACGAGTCGGGCAAGTCGGGGCAGGTCGTTAAGATCGCCGATGTGTTGAGCGGCAAGATCGATGGCTATCAGCGCG
>DQLG01000212.1 GCA_015660315.1 Candidatus Latescibacterota bacterium | reverse complement strand
TGTGGCTGGTAGGTTTTTCGATGTACGCTACGGCGATTGATTCGAGTGACTTGGTCGCCGATTCGGGTGGGGCCTATACGCTCGGTATCGGGGTTATGATCATGAACTGGGTCGGGGTTGTCGGCGGTTGGGGGCTGGGGGCCTTCTTTATTATGCTGCCGATGTATCGGGCCGGGATGTATACTAATGCCGAGTATCTCGAAGCGCGTTTCGGCGTCGCGGTGCGGGTGATATGCGCCTTTGTTCAGGTGCAGTACCGCACGCTGGTGTTGGGGCTGATCGCCACAGCGGCTTTTCTGACTCTGTCGATTGTTAGCGGATGGTCCGATTTTGCGGCCTGGGGTTTGGTGGGGGGAATTGCGGTGTTGGCGGCGATATATACGGCCGTTGGTGGGCTGCGCTCGGTTGCTGTCACGGATACTCTGCAATTCGGGGTGATGACCTTAGCCGGTCTGATCATATGGTTTATGGTGTGGGGCCAGGTTGGAGGCTGGGGCGGGATCGAAGAGAAGCTGGAAGCGCACGAGCCGGGTTTGGCGGTGCAGATGATGACGATGGGCAACGATAGAGTCGAGGTGGAGGATGTCAGCGCGCATAGCCGCGAGCAGATCGAGCGCAAGTTGTTGACCGGCGGCGAGTACAATCCGGAGCGCGGCACCATTACGTACCGGACCCCGGCTTGGTTGGTGGCGGTCGCTTTTGTCATTATCGGTATTGCCTACGCGATCGTCAATCACACCCAGTCGATGCGCATGTTCGCCGCGCGCAGCGAGTGGGATATGAAAATGTCGGTGTCGGTGGCCGGCGCGGTATTGTTTGTGATGACCTTCTTTAATCTATCGATGGGGGTGATGGGCCGGGCGCTCTTCCCCGACCAGAGCGTCTTACCGGGTGGGAGCCAGGACGCTATATACCCGTATTTGGTGGAGCAGTTTGATATTGTCGGCCTAAAAGGGCTGGTGGTGGCCGGGATCTTGGCGGCGGCGCTTTCGACCTACGACTCAATTGGCTCGACGCTGTCGGCGCTTTTGACCCGCGATGTTTATGCCCGGCTGCTGGTCCGCGATCGCGACGACCGTCACTATCTGCGCGTCGGCCAGTATCTGACGCCGGTGATAATCGCCTCTTCCTTTCTCTATGTGCCCTTTCTGCTCGAAGGCGGGATGCTACTTTTCTATATCGACCTGACGAGCGCCTTGGTGATTCCGCTATTGACGCTTTTTCTTATGGGCGCGATGACTCGGGTGCACCGCAAGAGCGGGTTGATCGGCCTGGCGGTCGGTACGCTTTATGGGGTGCTACGGCTCTTAGCGCCGCTGATCGCCGAGCATTTCGCAGTCGCAGTCTTGCCGCGGGCGTTAGTCAATACCTATATGGCCTATCCGTTCAGCATGTTGCTTACGGGGTCGGTTATGGTGCTGGTTTCGGCTTTTGCTGGTTGGGAGCCGCGCGGTATTTCACTGGTAGAACACCAAGAGCAAAGCCCCTGGTTACGGACCAGTCAACTGGCGGTGCGGGAGTTGCAGGAGGAAGAGGATACTTCGGCACGCGCGTTGCCCGCATATCTGGCTGTCGCGCTAGTGGCTGTGGGGTGCCTGTTGAGTTTTGTGGTGTTGTGGTAGGGCCGCGCAGCGATCGGCAGGCACTGAGGTTTTACAGTTTACTGCCGAGGTCAGTCGCCCAGAATAGACCGGAGCTTGTCCCGTAGTTCTCCGAATTGGAAAGGTTTTTTTGAGCAAGCCGGCCAGCGCTCGGCCGCGTGCAGCAAGATGGTTTCGGTGCCCTTGACATAGGCGACTACTGGCCAGTTCGTCGGGGAAGCTATGCGCACTAGACTGGCGTTGCCGAGGGAGATACTCTTTTTCCCGGCCTATCGGTTGGGGGCGACCGTGTCGCGGGTGACGATCTGTCATTCTTAGTCGATGAGATAGACTCCAAGTTCCTCGAAGTCTATCTGTAGGCAGACTAATTCCTCCCGTAATAGATGCACAACTTCGACAAAATCGTCGATTTGCTCCATCCTCATCACCGCAGTGTGCATGTGTTCCACCGTGAGCGCTGTATGTAGCTCGTTCTTTTGGGCAGCATATCCTCGCTGTGGGTAAAACTTTCGCAGAGCACGGCGGCTATGGTCTGGAGGGTCTCGATATGCTCATTCGAAAAGGCATCGGATGCGAGGCTGTTGATCGCGAGCGTTCCGTGTGAGAGGGGCGTTGGTGAACCACTTGCGTTCCTCGCTGTTGCAGCCGAAGGAGGATAATTCGACGAACAATAGAAGAGGCACGGCTAAACGAGACCGGGACTAAATCGATATGCCCTGTCTTGACAAGTGTTCCAGGTCTGCTTTAGCTAACGGACGTATTTGTGTGGCGATCAAGTAGCAGCACATATAGACTTATTAATGCAAAATGAGAATGCGATGTGCGCGAGCAAAATAGTGTGTCTCGGTGGCGGTAGCCTTTATTTTAGGCGGGCTTTGCCGGATCTGCTGCTGAACGAAGATCTGGCCGGTTCGGAGATTGTTCTCTACGATATTGATGCGGAGAAAGTCGAGTTTATGGCGGCGATGGGCCGGCGGCTGGCCGCGCGCGCGGGCACGGGTTTTTCGGTGCGCGCCTCGACGGACAAGGCCGACGCGGTAGATGGCGCAGATTTCGCGCTGTCGTCAATCGGCGGCTGCGGCGCGGAGGTGACGCGTAATGTCTACAACTCAAACTACCACAACGCGGATATCCGCATCCCCGGTAAATACGGGATCTGTCAGGTGATCGGCGATACCTGCGGGCCAGCTGGGATGATGATGGCGCTGCGTTCGATCCCGGCCTATCTTGCGCTGTGCCGCGAGATGGAGAAGCGCTGTCCGAAGGTCGTCTTGCTCAACCATTCAAATCCGATGGCGGTGCTGTTGCGGGCGATGCACAAATACACCGACCTGAACGTGATTGGTATCTGCCACGGTGTGCAGGAAGGCATCCGCTACGCCGCCGAGATTCTCGACTTGCCGGTCGCCGAACTCAATTGCACGTGGATTGGGACCAATCACTATTTTTGGTTTACTGAGGTCAAACACAAAAACGAAGATGTTTATGCCGAATTGATGCGGCGAGTGGCCGAACGGCAGGCGCCCAAGGGGCGCCAATTGAGCGCGACACTATCGCAGATCTACGGCCATCATATCGTCTATCCTTCGGACGATCATATCGTCGAGTTTTACCCTTTCTTGACCCAGGTGCCTGAGGGCATGGGGCAATTGCCTTATGGCATGACCAAAAGCCTGAAGTCGCATGGCTACAATCCCGACTTGCCTGCCCCGAGTGCCGATCCGCCGTCGGCTGAGGTGCGTGCGGTTTTTTTCGCCGAGTACCAAGAGCTGTTAGACCAGACAGAGCTACCCGAGAGACAAGACAATTCGATTACTGGTGAGGGTATTGCCTCGTTGATTGCGGCCATCGCAAAGGGTCGACGCCAGGTGCATATCGTCAATGTTGCGAACCAGGGGGCGATCGGCAATTTGCCGACGACGGCGGAGGTGGAGTTGGAGGGGGTGACAGATGCGTCGGGTGTGCGGCCGATCCAGACTGGGCAGGCGCCGATGGTGCTTAAGGGCTTGCTCGAAAAGCGTTTTGTCTGGCACGAGTTGGTCGCCGATGCGGCGGTCAAGGGGGATCGCAACCTGGCATTGCAGGCGTTGCTGATCGATGAGATGGCGATTTTGCCGGAGAAGGCGGAGGCGATGCTCGACGAGTTGTTGTTGGCTTCGCGTGATCTTTTGCCGCAGTTTTTTGGCGAGTGAAGAGAAGGTATAATGAGTGGTGTAATGGATATTGAGGCTTATCGGCGCGATGGTTTTACCGTAGTCGAGGGAATGTTCACGGCGGATAAATGCGAGTCTTTTGTGGCCTATATGATGGATCTGCAGGCCGGACGGCGTGTGCTCGAGGGTTTCGCGGCACGTGCGGCTGACGAGTGGGGGCGGACGCACAATCAGCATTGGTACGACCCGGTGGCGCACCAGTGGTTAACTAACCCCGAGCTCGAAGAGCCGTTGCGGCAGTGTTTGCGCGATGCGCCCGAAGGGATACAGACGATGTATTTTTGGGTTGGGTCGGAGCAGGGGCGGCACCAGGACCAGTTTTACCTGCCGGGCTGTATGTCGGCGTGGATCGCGCTGCAGGATGTCGATGTGCAAAATGGGGCGATGCTGGTGCAGCCGGGTTCGCATCGCGGGCGATTGCTGGTAAGCGCGGATCTGGCGGAAGGCGGGGAGTTTGCCGGATGGGATTACAATGAGGCGGTGGATGCGATTTTTCAACGCAATGCGGTGGAGGAAGTCGCGGTGGAGGTGCGGCAGGGGGATGTCGTGTTCTTTGACGGGGTTTTAGTGCATCGTGGCGGACCTATTTTAGCGCCGGGATCTTTTCGCCATGCGCTGGCGAATCATTATATTGCATATGGCTTGCAGGAGTGGCCGCATGTGCGGTGGCCACGGGTGGGCTTTGACGGGGGGGAGCGGCACTATCCTGTGCCCCAGGCTGGTTGAGTCCGTGCGGCTGGTCTACAAGTCTTATCGATTATGGAGAATGCTCTGAAATGTTGATGAAAGCATGTGGCGTGTTTTTTCTTATAGGTCTTTGCGGATGCGGTGGGATTAAGTTAGAGAGCAGTTGGCCGCAGAAAAAAATTAAGATCG
>DQLG01000172.1 GCA_015660315.1 Candidatus Latescibacterota bacterium | reverse complement strand
GCCGGCTATTATATCTACTGGCTCGGTTCCGAAAACGACCGCCAAGGCTACGCCTCGGCCATCGCCTTCGTAGTCTTCATCCTGCTGGTCCTCGTCGCCGCGATTCAGGCGACCCTGCTGCAACGCCGGGAGACAGAGCTATGAGCATCCGCGCGAAACGCCGCCTGCCCCTCTTCGAGATCATTATGTTGCTGTTGGGCTTGCTCTATGTCTCCCCTTGTTTTTTCGCCTTGCTCAACGCCTTAAAAACACTGCCCGAAATCATCCGTTCGCCGCTGGCGCTGCCCGAGCAATTGGCTTGGGAAAACTACCAGTATATCTTCACCGGCATCCATTTGGCTAAACCGATGTTCTACAGCCTGCTGATGTGCATCGCGGTCATCGCCAGCCTTGTCGTCATCGCCTCGATGGCCGCCTATTCGCTAGTCCGCCGCCGCATGCGCACCGGCGCCTTCTGGCGCATCTTTTTTTTAGCCGGTCTGACCGTGCCCTTCCAAATTCTGATGCTGCCCTTATTGCGCCAGTTTAACTACCTGGGTATCGGCTATACTTATTTCGCGCTGTGGCTGCACTACATATCCTTCGGCCTACCATTGTGCCTGTTTATCTACAGCGGTTTTATGCGCACCATCCCCAGCGAGTTGGAAGAGGCGGCGATGATCGACGGCTGCACGCCTTTTGGCATTTACTGGCGTATCGTCTTTCCACTCCTGACCCCTGTCACGGTGACCATCGTCATCTTTTGGGGCCTGTTCACCTGGAATGACTTCACCCACGCCTATATTCTGATGGGCACCAACAAGGGCGAGCTCGCCTTCGTGCAGCTCTGGCGCTTCCTCTCCGACGCCTATGTCAAAAATTGGAATTATATATTTGCCGGCATCGTCGTGCTGTCGCTGCCGATCACCATATTGTATCTTGCCATGCAACGCCACTTTATAAGAGGATTGACCGCAGGCTCCATCAAATAGGCCATTAAGGATTAAACTATGAAGCCATTTATCGCCTTCGCGATCGCACTCGGCACCGCGTTATTATTCGTCGCCGGCTGTGCCGAAGAACAAGACCCACAGGTCGTCCGCGTCACCCGCAATATCGGCGGCCGCCCCGGCTTCCAGGTCCATTGGGACTTGTGGAAGGCCACCTTCGAGCGCACACACCCCGGTTGGGCGATGGAACTTATTGACCTCGGCAACAAGGACGCCGGCGCCTACTATCGCCGCGCCATCGCCACCGGTGACCTGCCGCACGTGGTTATGACCTTGGACTACACCAAGCTTTTGGCCAATGGCGGCCATATTCTGCCTATTCCCGCAACACTCTACGAGCGCGTCGGACAAAACCTGCCGCCGCTGCACAATGGCGAATACTTCACCGCCCAAGTCGGCGGCCAGATCACCGGCATGGCTATCAATAAACGCATGTGGAGCGAAGCCGGCATTACCGAGCCCCCGGCCACTTGGGACGACTTTATCGCCGCGCTGCACAAACTCAAAGCAGCCGGGCACACGCCCTTGGTCTACGGCGGCCGCGAGTGGTCTGCCGGCGTGCCATTGTCCTACTCCATCCAGACCAATCTCTACGACCCCAACCGCAAAGAAAATGAACCCTCCTGGACCGTGCGCCGCGACCGCGGTGAGGTCAAATTCACCACCGACCCCACCGCCCGCCTAATCATGCAACGCATGATCGAATTGGTCGACAATTTTGTCGTCAAGGGCGCTTTGAGCGATGGCTACAACGAGGAACAGCGCGACTTCTTCAACGAGCACGCCGCCACCTGGATGATGGGCTGCTGGATGAGCGGCGATGTCGAGCCGCTGAAAGTGGACTTCGAAATCGAATACTGGCCGATCCCCTCGATGACCGGCCACAAACCCCTGATCATCAACACCTCGCACCAACAGCGCGGCTGGGCGATGACCACCAGCGCCACTGGCATCTATCACGACAAGGCCCTAGCAGTGCTCGAAACCTTCTACCACCCGGCAGTCTACCAGGCCTATCTCAACGCCGAGGGCATGCTCGCTAACGCCAGCAAGCTCCCCGGGGTCGACGGCCCCAAAAGCGACTGGCAAGCGACACAGAATCTCTTCGACAGTATGCGCCAAAACGTCGATCGCTGGGGCACGACGCCCGGCTATTACATCTCGATCGAAGACTACCCGCCGACCGGCTACGTCCTCATCCTCGCCCGCGTCATGCAGGAGATTTTGGCCGGCAACCGCGATGTCGATAAATTGCTCAAAATGCTCGACGACGACTGGGACGCGGCGCGCAAGGGGCAAGCTTGATTTCGCCGGTTAGCTGCAACGCGCAACCTCTGCTGTAGCCGCATTGCCAATTGGCATTGCACAACCGACAAACAATAATGAGCACATCAAGCGAGAACAGGCGACTGCGCTCCGCACCTTGCTTCGTCTAACGAGTTAAACGACATGAGCGAAAAACTTCCCAACATCATCTACATTCTCGGCGACGATCATCGTGCAGAGCAATTGGGTTGCAGGGACCACCCCATACTCCAGACTGCACATCTTGACGCCCTAGCCCGAGATGGAGTGCTATTTACCAATGCCTTTTGTACTAGCCCAGCCTGTACACCCAGTAGGACCTGTCACTACACGGGACAATGGGAAAGAACACACGGGATCAACTTTACCAGCGAGTCCAGCCTAAGCCCCGACGCATGGGAAGAGAGCTTCCCCATGCAACTCAAACAGGCCGGGTACTTTCTCGGTTGGGTTGGCAAGAACCACGTGCCCGCCGGTGGCGGACGATCTGGATACGACAGCGGCTATTTCGAAGACGTCTTCGACTACTGGTATGGCAATCACGGACACAGCGGCTTTTACCCAAAACAACAGGCCGGTGACGGAGGCAGGATATACAACAATGCCAACGCCGATACACAGATCGATATTTTTGCGGAGGGCGTGCTCAATTTCCTCGAACCACAGCAAGAATTTATTGAGAGCCGCCCAGATTCTCTACCAAGACGTCCGGCAGAGCAGCCGTTTTGCCTTTGCCTAACCTTCAACCTCCCCCACGCCTACGGCACCGGCAACATGCAACTGCGAGCGAGCGATGACGAGCTATACCGCACTCGCTACCGCGATCAGTTTGCAGAGGTCCCCCTGCCGCCAACCTACATTCCCTTTGGCGACATTGTCGAGCCTCGCCTGCCGCCGGAGGTCTACAACGGAATCCACCTCACCTCCTACGACTATGTCCGCGATCCTCGCAGCCTGCGCGAACGCCGCATCCGCGAGTATCAGACCATTACCGGCATGGACCGCATGCTTGGGAATTTGCGCCATACCCTCGAGCGACTAAACCTGGCGGATAACACCATTATTGTGTTCTCAACGGACCACGGGATTCACCACGGTGAACACGGCCTCGGGGGCAAGTGTTTCTTATACGAGGAAGATATCCGCATACCGTTGATCATATACGACCCCCGTCGGCGTGGCAGATCAATAGCCCGCACGCGGGATGAACTGGTGGCCGTTCCCGACCTTGCCCCTACCGTGTTGGATCTGTGCGGGCTGGATATTCCCGACAGCATGCAAGGAAAAAGCATGCGCGCCCTGCTCGACGGCGAGACACCAGAATGGCGCACAGACCTATTCACTGAACAGCTCATGGACATTCAGAACTATCCAAGAAGCGAAAGCGTGCGCACGCGGGACTGGAAATACATACGCTACTTCCAAAGAACGGAAGACCCCCGGCAGGCGGGCAGGAAGTTTAGGAGCACACTCGATGACTACACTGAATGCCTGACTTCATCTATCAAAGGCGAAAAGCCGATCTACGAGGAACTCTTCTATCTGAAGGATGATCCCGGCGAAATCACCAATCTCGCAGACAACAGCACCTACACCGATACAATGCAAGCTTTGCAAGTTCGTGTGACCGAATTGGCCAGAGAGGCAAAAGCGGATGATTCGCCACCAAGGACACTTGCTTTCGAACAAGGCGTCTGATCCGACGGCGCCGACACCTTCGCCGAGGAGTGCACATCCGCTGGATGGCGCTAGATCGCAGCAGTGGGTTGAAGGCGGTCACTTGGAGCATCACAATGCCACATAACAGACGCATCGATGGCGATGCGGTAAACCATCACCAGTAGAGATTCAAATGCCAAAAGCACTACGCGTCCTTGTTCTTGGATCTGGTTTTGCGGGTCAAGGCCATGCCGAAGCCTTTAGAAACGCCGGTGTCGAAGTTATCGGCATGGCTAGCCGCACCCTTTCTGTTACCCAGCAAGTCGCCAAAGATATGAACATCCCATATGCCACAACCGACTGGAAAACAGCACTTACCCAACTCCAGCCCGATATTGTTGCCGTTGGTACACCCGGCGGTGTTCATCTCGATCCAATTATGACAGCGCTCGAGCAAAGCTGCCACATCTACTCCGACAAACCTTTGGCTGCCACAGCCAGAGAAGCCAAAATGCTCTATCTCAAAGCCCGTAAAGGAGGCGCAAAAACAGCCTATGCCGCATCTATGCGTTACCTGCCATATGCCCTCCTTGCAAAATCACTCATCGCTCAAGGCAAAATTGGCGATCCCCTCGAAGTAGAGTGCATATCGCATCCCAACGTAAACCCACTTATTCCCTTTGGCTGGTTTCACCGCCTCGATCAGGGCGGTGGACGAACCAACAGCAATTTCCCCCACAAACTCTCAATCGTACAACAAGCCCTCAATGGCACCATTGTTTCAGTCAATGGCCAACTGCGCTACGACGTACAACGCGCCCCCATCGCGGCAGGCGTTCACGACTTTAGAAAACGTGATCAATTTGCACCCAAATCTGCCGACGAATCCGGTTTAGAATGGACAGAAGCCGATAGCGATTCCAGCTACACCGTGCTCGCCCGCATTGCACCAGAAAATGACCCATCAAAAATGGTCTCCGTGCTTTTTAAACAAGCAGGAATGCATCCCGGTTTTCAACCCGACTACATAGCCTTTATGGGACGCGAAGCAACCCTTCATATCAATGGCGCATTTGCCCAGGGTCCGATGCACATTTGCGCTCGCAACGGCAAATGGGAAGAAATTCCACTACCACAAGAAATCACCGACAGTTTACCCAACATCGAACATCCAGCCATACGGTGCTGGACCCAGCTTGCCCACGAGTTTATAGCCGATATCACAGGCGAGGGTTATTCGGGCTATCAGACTTTCAAAGATGGCTGGATTTATCAAGAGGTTTTTGAAGCTATTCGCTCAGAAATAAGCTGGGTCGATATTCCACAAGAAGCATGAGAAATACCGACTCCACGGTTTCGGACGTAACGCTGGCATACCAATAAAAAATGGCGAACTCGTTAGTACCAAAGTTATCAACAACGGTAGCCCTGAAACCACAAATTGAGACCTAATACAACACTATCTGAAGGGTCAAGTTGTGAAAATAATACGTGAATTTCGCGCATTATCAAAAACGAACTCGCCCCCGTCAGATCCGAATATCCATTCCCTTCGGCAGGTTCCGCCCCCCGAAGAATCGCTCCCGCAACCTGCCGTGCAGTTCCGCAAAAACCTCCGGTCTCTCCTCCACCACATTATTTAATTCCTGCGGATCTTTCACCAAATCGTAGAGTTCAAACATCTCATTATAGTTGTGGATCAGCTTGTATTCTCGCGTGCGAATACAGCGAAAGTTTTCGATCACACTCGCCGTCTCACTGCGATGCTCGCTGGTCCCGCCCTCAAGTACCGACACAAAAGACTGCGCGTCGATATGCTCCTGCGGCGCCAAACCCGCAAGCTCACAGATCGTCGGATTTACGTCGATCAGTTCGACGAGAGCATCCGACACGCGGCCTCCCTCGATACCCGGTCCTGACACGAGCAATGGGACCCGCAATGCGCCCTCATACGCCACGAATTTCGCATAGAGCCCAAAGTCGCCGAGCATCTCGCCGTGATCACTGGAGAAAATTATATAGGTATTGTCCATCATGCCGCGCTCTTCGAGCGCTGCCCGCATCTCGCCCACCTGGTCGTCGATCACCTCAATCGCTCCACAGTACTGCCGTTGCGCTTCAATGACGGCTTCGGCGCTCAAGCCATGGTCGCGCTGGCTTACCCATTCGGGTTTGCCGTCCATCACCGTCGGCACGACTTCGGGCATCGGCGTATTGCGATAGCGGTCTGCATATTTGGTCGGCGGGTCAAATGGACTATGCGGCCCAACAAAATTTACGAACATCATCCACGGATGCGTCTCGGGCACGTCGCGAATCCACTCAGTGGCCTTGCGGCCGATAAAGGCATCTTCAAAATCCTCGGCGGGTAACACCGAATCCCAATTGGCCCACGCCCATCCAGCCTCGATCCGCTTTTGGTAGTCGCGGATAAAAACTTCCAATAGCCCCTTTTCATGCAGATAATGCGTATACGGCCCCGTGGGGTGCGCAGTCGATTGATAACCGGCACCCATCTTGCCCTCGCATTCACACGGATGCGTGAACCCTAGCGCATAGGCACCGGGAGGATCGCCCTTTGGTCCGGAGGCACCCGTTGACCCAAGGTGCAATTTGCCCGCGCTCGCCGTCCAGTAGCCATCGTCTCGCATCCGCTGATAGAAGGTCGGCACCCCGTGCGGCGCGCGGCCGAAATCGTTGGCGAGCACGCCGGCGCGAACCGGCTGCAAGCCCGTGGCCAGCGCCATCCGCGACGGAGCGCACAGGGGGCAGTTGGTCGCCGCCTGGGTAAAGCGAACACCCTGCTGCGCTATGTGATCCAGGTGCGGGGTATTCAGAAACGACGCACCTGCAGCACCGAGATAGTCGTGTCGGTGCTGGTCATCGAAAATGAATAGAAAATTGGGGCGATCTGCCATAATAACCTTTATGTGAATGAGGTTCTTCCACCCACGAAATGTGCGATCTGTTATTTTCGATCAAGCCACACCGGGCTCAACCACGCGCGATGCCCATCGGCCTGGCGCAGACGCAAATAATAATAGGCCGAATCGCCTTCCGGTGCCGGCAATTCGACCTCGCCCAACTCCACATCCCAGCTATTGGGTTTATTCTGCCAGACGCATTGGCCACCAGAGATAATCTCCACCGTCTCGATCGGCGCCGTGCCATGCAATTGCGCCGAAAAATGCACCCCTTCGCCCGCGGGCAGCACGCCCTCCGCACCCGAACGCACTCCATTGACCGCGTAGTCGCAGACGATCGGCACGCCCGAAGTAGCATAGGTAAAGCGCTCATCCATCGCCTGCCACACCGCCTCGCGCGTCAGCTCGGTCGCGCGAAAACAGGTCATGCCCACATAAGCGCCCGGGCTGTGCGTTGGATGCCCTTGATGATTGTCCGTACCGGCCACGAAACCCAAGCGCCAGCCCTGCGCAAAGGCGTCCTGCACCGAGGCCCCTTGCTCGCCCAGGCGGATACCCCAATAATCGTCTAGCGCGTCGGCCTCGAAATTGCCGCGGCCCTGTACAATCTCCACTAATCGCGCGCGCTCGTTGGGGAATTCCCAGTGATACTTCGACCAGTAGAAACTCTGGCCCATCACCTCACGGTGCTTGCCGTATTCGACGATCTGCCCACAGTTGGGATGATGCGGCACCATCACCACATCTTTGTCCCAGGTCACTTGCGAAGGACTTAGATCCGGTTTCCAGTTCCAAGTGCCGCCGTCGACATCGGGCGTGCGCAAAAAGAGATTGGCGTGCCCATAGGCGTTAGAGCTTTCCCAGGCGGGAATCGTCACGAAGCGGCCTGGATCGTAAAACTGCTCATTGACCGCCAAACACTCCTGCCAGCCGGCACCGATCGGCGCGTGGTCGGTCATCGCCACCACGTCGAGATTCAGGTGGTCGCGAGCATAGGCATAGGCCTCGCGTGGCTCGCGGTCGCCGTCGACAGAGAGCCGGGTGTGAAAGTGGATGCCGCCGAAATAATGCTGGCGCTCGCCAGGGGACCGCGCAGGGCCACTCTTGGCCTCAACCCCGTGCTCAGCATCGCGCATTATAATCCGCACAGGACCATCGCCTTGTACCTCGATCCCCTCAACAACACCGCGACCGTCCTCGCCGATTTCAACCGCAGCGGGCAAACCCGAAACCTCACCTTCAGCCTTAAGTTCTACGCTACCCCGATAATCGGGCAGCGGGTTGAGATTGCTGTCCGTCGCGTAGATGACTACCCTGCGTTTGCCTTGCGCATCCGCCGAGGCCGAGACGCGCCCCTCCAGCCCCACCATTGGACCGGGGGCGTTGCGCAGTGGGATCAGCTCGCCAACTTTCTCAAACACTTCGCAGCCAGCCCGGCGCACCCGCACCTGTAAATCACCCGCGATGGCCGCATGCGGCGCCGAGACCACGCCGAAGGGAAATACCAATCGCGTGCCCTCAGCCAGTGCTTTAGTCACCTGAATAGTGCACAAATAAAGCTCGTTGATTGGTCGCCCCACCAAACCACCGCCGGCCGGACCGTCGCCGCCTCTGGTCATATCGGTCCAGTCGCGCGCCAGCCCATGCCCGAGTACTACCACGCCCTCACCACCTTCGACAAAAGGATCTTCCAGCGTCCACTGGCGGCTCGAAGAATGAAAGGTGCTAATCGTCACCCGCACGTCGGCGCCAGCTTCCAGACCCGCCGGACAATCGACATACACTTGTAAATCTTTGCTTTCCCGGTCGGTCGCCACTAGGTCCGTCTGCCCCTCATGGCCCACTATCAATTGCTCGTACATCGCATATACCTCAAAGAGAATTGGGTTTTGTTTCAGTCGCGATCAACCAGTCGAGCAAGCGCTCGCGCAACCGCTGCTCTAGTCGTTCGTCTTTGCCCGTCAAATTTTCCAACTCTTGCGGGTCGTCGTCGAGATTAAAAAGCTGCTGAATTTCTCGGCCGGGATGATAGACATATTTCCACGGCCCCTCGCGCACCATCTTCTCCTGGCCCCATTCGCAAAAAACCGCGTCCTTATGCGATTGCGTACTGCCCTCGAGCAGTGGTGCCAAACTCTGGCCGTGCACCACCGGCATCTCAGCTCCGGCCACATCGAGCAAGGTCGCGACCAGATCGAGCGAGGAGACCAGCGCCTCGCTTTTGACACCGCGGCCAAAACGCTCGGGCCAGCGGACGATAAGCGGCACCCTGGCCGACTGCTCATACATCAGTTGTTTGCCGTAGAGATTGCGATCCAAGAGCATTTCGCCGTGGTCGCTGGCGTAGATCACGATGGTATTGTCAAGCAGACCGCTCTCTTCGAGCGTATCGAGCATTGCTCCGATGCCGTCATCAACGACATTGATCATGCCATAATAGTGCGAACGACACGCGCGCCAGGCATCGTCGGGCATCGGTTGCGCCACCTGGCGCAAATCCCATACATCGGGCGGCATGCCCGCCAACACCGCCTCTTGTTTGCGGCGGATATCCGCGGGGACATTGATCAGGGGATCTACCAATGGCGGGTCTATCTCGTCGAGCGGATACATCTGCGCGTAACGGCCCGGCGCGTCCCAAGGCATATGCGGCCCGCCCCAATTGCACCAACAGAAGAAGGGGTCGTCGCCCTCGTAGCCGGCCAACCAATCGCGCGTCAATCGGCCAATATAGGCGTCGTGATAGTCTTCTTCATCGAGCGTTGATTCGCGCACATACCAGTGCGGATGCGTGCCGTCATAACGACTTTGGTAATCTTGGCGAAAGGGCTCGTGCACTCCCTTTTCGCGCAACATCGCCTGGTAGGTATCCGCAAACTTCGAACGAGCGGCGGCGACCTTGCCGTGGTTCGACAAGACTTCGTCGAAACCCAACTCGTGCAAGTGCTCATCGCAGGCGTCCGTGCCAGGTGCCCCTCGCTGTTTAAAATGGATCTTGCCGGTCACCGCCGTGCGATAACCCGCCTGCTGCAAAGCCTGGGGCATCGTCGGCTCGTCGAGCAAATGGCCGCGATTGTGCAAAATCCCGGTGTTATGGGAAAAGCGCCCGGTAAGCAGCGAGACCCGCTCCGGCATGCACAGCGGCGTCGAGCAATAGGCATTGTCGAATTGCACGCCTTCGGCGGCGAGCCGATCCATATGCGGGGTGCGCACCACCGGATGGCCGGCACAGGACATGGTAAACGCGCTGTGCTGATCTGAAAGCAGAAAGAGAATATTGGGTCGTTGTTGCATGGGCCTCCTAAAACGTAGAAATAATGGTCCTCACAGCGCCCACCGGAAAGTGCTTAGAGGTAATTGTCCGCGAAACGCCCACCAGAAAAAGTATTGCGCACATGCCGCGTGCCCACCAACCATTCGAGCAGGCGCCGCTCGCCCTCAACGACGATGTCCCGATGCGCCGGGTCGTCGAAGAGATTATTGGCCTCGAACGGATCGTCCTCGAGCTGATAGAGCTCCCCGTAATTCCCGCCAAAATCCCCCGGCTGGTAGTGCACATAGCGCCACGGCCCCCAGCGCAGCGCCTTGCTGTGCCGATGTTCGGTGACGGCCATATCCTTTACCGGTCCGCCCTCCCCGCGCAACAAGCCGCTGAGATCCACCCCGTCCATATCCGCCATCGCCGGCACACCGCACAGCGCCATAATCGTCGGCGTCATATCGATATTTTCCACCAGTTCATCGCAGACGCCGCCGGCTACTGTCGCACCCGGCACCCGCCAGATCGTCGGCACCCTGCACACCATCTCCGAACAAATGCCCGGCGCCTTCTCCTGAAGGCCAAAACAAGTGCTATAGGCCCCGTGATCGGCGTTGTAGACGACGAGCGTATCCTCCGCCAACCCGTTCTCTTGCAGATAGTCCAGCAACAAACCGACGCTATAGTCCACCTGACTCACACAGCCCAGATAACCGCGCCAGATATTGCGCGCCGCCTCTTCGTAATCTAGGTCTTCTTCCGATGAGTCCCAGACACCGCGAAAAATCTCGTGCATCCGGCGAAAATTCGGTGGCCGCCCCGCAGGGTCCTGGTAAAAGGTCGGCGACAACTCCAGATCGTCATCATACATATCCCAAAAACGGCGGTGCGGCGTATAGGCCGCGTGCGGCTTGGGCAAGGACACCTGCACGCAGAATGACTCGGCGCCACAACTATCCATAAAGTCGGTCGCCTGCCGCACGCACCAGCTCTCGACATTGTGCTCCAGCGGCAATTTAGTCGGCCGGGCGCGCAGCTGGTTTTGCGGCAGCCCCGTCGGATGCGGGGGATAACCGGTGATCTTCAAATTATCGTTATCGTGCGCAAGACCCAACGCTTGCAAATAGCGCCTATAAGGCGATGGCCCCGACGAAGCGGTCGGCCCACTGGTGCAAGAAGCCCACAAGTCGACGTGATCGAGCAGCCAGTCGCGCGGCTCGTTGGGCACATGCGTCTTGCCGATCACCGCCGTTTTGTAGCCGTGCTGTTTGAAATGGCCGAGAAAACTCTGCATGCCCTGCGGACGATTCCCACTCAAACCGAAAAACCCGTGGTTGTGGCAATACTGTCCCGTGTAAATGCTCATGCGGCTGGGGGTGCAGATCGGATTTTGCGCATAGGCGTTGGCAAAGCGCATGCCCTCACCCGCCAATCGATCCAGATTCGGGGTCAGCGCCTGGCTGTGCCCTTCGCAGCCCATGCACGCCGCCTGGTGCTGATCGGATATAATGTGCAGTATGTTCATTGGTATACCGTCTCACCGGTCTTGTGGTCCTCAATCCATTCCCGGTCGAATTCCACGCCCAGCCCCGGCCCCTCGGGCACTTCGACACAGCCATTCTCGTCGACCGAATCCAACTCGTCGAGCCAGCGCCGCTCGCTGTAGACCGCCGGCTTGCTATCGCCGACCAGAGGATGCACCAAGCCCAACTCGTAATAGTTGGCATTGCGCAAGGTCGCCATGATATGGCGGTGCGGCAGGTTGCCGCCGTGCAATTCTACGTCCAGCCCGTGCGACTCGGCCAACGCGGCGATTTTCATCACCCCGGTGATCCCGCCGTCAGCCTGGGCGTTGGCGCGCACGAAGTCGGTGGCCCCGGCGGTAATCGTATCGGCTTTGGCCTCCAGCCCGCGCACGTGCTCGCCCATCAGCATCGGCGTCTTGATCAACTCGCGCAATTTGGCGTGAGCGAAGCGCGAAAAACCGCCGCCCCTGAATGGATCTTCATACCACATATAACGCGCCTCGTCGCAGGCCCGACCCACCTTGAGCACATCCTCGAAGGTCGGAAAACACCCTGCTGGATCGAGCAAAAGGTCCATATCATCGCCGACCACCGCGCGGATCGCCAGCACCGCCGCCACCTCGCGGTCGATCGGCCCGTTGACCCAGCCGTGGATCTTGAACGCCGGATAGCCATATTCCTGCTTG
>DQLG01000073.1 GCA_015660315.1 Candidatus Latescibacterota bacterium | reverse complement strand
GTTTCTCTGCGGCGGCGATGACCTCGGGTGTCGGGCGCAGGGACCGTTCTTGGCCAGTTGTGGGACAGCGGCCGAAGTAGCGGACGTCCGGTAGGTCGACGGGGTCGGTCGCTGTTTTGTCGAGTGGGCGGAGCAAGGTGTGCATGGAATCTATAAACGGCTGCATTGCTCTCAGGGTCAAGAGTCTGGGGGATTGGCTGTTGTTCTGGAGTGTCGTATAATTTGCGGTGTGCGGTAGTTCGATTTGCAAAGCGTTCTCGCAGGGACTGCGGTAACTCCCTCCGCTGGCGAACATTTGGGGTGAATGGGGCTGATCGACGGGAGGTATAGGTGGAGGTTTGAAGAGTGCGGCTAAATAAGGGATGTGTTGTATTTGACTGATTTTTCTCCGATCGGCTATGTCGAGTGTGCGCAGCGCTATCGCTATGAGGCGGCCAGGCAGGCGAGCATCGCGCCGGACAATGAGGCATGGATTCAGCTCAATGAGGGGCAGGCACTACAGCAAGGCCTGGCTGGTTTAGCTGAATTCGAGCGGATCTGGGTGCTATGTGAATTGCACTTGAACGAGACCTGGCACGCGCTGGTTGAACCGCCGCGCGAGGGCATGGCTAAGTTGGGAATTTTTGCCACGCGGTCCCCTCATCGGCCCAATCGCATCGGTATGAGCTGTGTGCGATTACTGGGTATAGAAGGCAACTGTTTGCATGTGGGGCAACACGATCTGCTCGATGGCACGCCGGTGCTCGATATCAAACCGTATTTGCCCTATGCCGATGCCTTTCCAGATGCCGGTGCCGGTTGGGTGGACGCGGCCGAAGAACAGATTTTTTCATTAGAATTGGCCGTAGAGGCTGCGGTGCAAATCGAGTGGGTCGGAGTGCATGCCGGTTGGGATTTGCTCAATTTCCTCAAGGTGCAGCTAAGGACGGACCCGACGGACGCTAAGCGCAAGCGGATTGTCGCGATGGATGATGGGTTTCGCATCGCGTTTCGCACCTGGCGGGTGGATTATCGGGTCGACCAGGCCCAGAGTAGTATCGAAGTTTTCGCCATTGCCAGCGGGTATTCGACAGCGGACCTTTTAGAAGGGGCAGCGGATAAATACCAGGACAAGGCCATTCACCGCGCGTTTATCGCGCAATCCTGTAATGAGGCATAGGCTATGAGCGCTCCGAATATCCTGCTTTTTATAGCCGATGGTTTACGCGGGCAGGCTTTGGCGCCGGACTCGCAGGTTGTCGCGCCGAATGTGCGCGCCTTGGCAGCAGGGGGCATTCAGGTCGACAATGCCTATACCCCCTTGCCGACTTGCTCTCCGGCCAGAGCCAGCTTGATGACCGGTTTGTTGCCGCACAATCACGGCGTATTGCAGGTCGAACACGTTGCTGATGCGGATCAGTGCGTATTGCGTGTGGACAAGCCGCATTGGGCCCAGCGATTGCAAGGAGCCGGGTATCAGACCGCCTATTTTGGCAAATGGCATATCGAGCGCAGCCTAAAACTCGCCGATTTCGGATGGGAGGTCGGCGAGCCACTGGGCCAGGAAGCGCACCGGAAATCTTCCGAGCAGGGCATGGGTAGTGAAAGCGCGCTCGATCCCGAATTGAGCCGCTATCATCAGGGGCCACCAGGCTATAATGACACATTGCATTATGGCGTGACGGATGTGCCACCTAGAGGGCGCGGCATCAGTGCGCCGACCAACGCGGCGATCGCCTATCTCAAGGACGCGCCGAGCGACCGGCCCTGGTGCTGTGTCGCCAGTTATTACGAGCCAAACGAGGCGATGATCGTCGGCCGCGAAGCCTATGAGTGCTACGACGTGGATCGTTTGCGCTTGTCGGCCAATTTGCGCGATGATTTTTCCGATCGGCCCAATATTTACAAACGCCAGCAGCAGATATTTGCGGATCTTAGCGACGATGAATGGCGCCAGGCCCTGGCCTGTTATTATGGCCGTATCACCGAAATCGATGCCCAGTTGGGGCGTTTGCTGAGCGTGTTGGATGAGACGGGGGCGCGGGATGATACGATTATTGTATTTACCGCCGACCACGGAAAATACGTCGGCAGCCACGGTTTCGAAGCGCACAATGTTGGCCCTTTCGAAGAAATTTATAATATCCCCTTGCTTGTCGCGGGACCCGGCATCGCCAGCGGTGTGCGGACAAACGCCCGCATCGGCTTGCACGATTTGTGCCCGACGTTGATCGAGTTGGCCGGCGCCGAGCCCATTGATGTGCCCGATTCCCGGTCTTGCGCCGAGCTTTTGCTTGATCCCGCCGTGAATGAGCAGGCCTTTGACAGCGGTTATGCCGAATACCACGGTACTCGTTTTCCGTTGGCCCAGCGCATCTATTGGCAGGGTGACTGGAAATTTGTCTTCAATGGTTTTGATTTCGACGAGCTGTATAACTTGGCCGACGACCCGGCTGAGATGCGAAATTTAGCCGGTGACCCCGAGCAGGCCGAGAGGGTCTGTTCTATGATGGGCGAGATATGGACCCGGCTCGAAAAGACCGGTGACCGCGCTTTGCTCAATAGCCATTATTATTCGATGCGCTTCGCCGCCATTGGCCCCAATAAAACCCCATGAGGTATGCGCCATGATTCAATTGAGCACGTTCCAATCTGATATCACGCCGCCGCTCGGCCATCCGCTCTGCGCGGGTTGGTATCCGCCGGCCAAGGCGATCGCCGATAAGCTGTCGGCCTTGGGGTTGATTATGGTGCCCGAAGGGCAAGAGCCGATCGTACTGTGCGCGCTGGACTGGGCGGAATTGAGTAATGGCGATTACGATCGCTGGCGCGAAGAGTTGGCCGAGGCGGTGGGGACTGTGGCCGAGCGCGTGGCGGTGCATTGCATCCATGCGCACGACACGCCCTGGCCCGACCGCGACGCGCAGGATATTCTCGACCAACACGGCTGCCGCGATGTGGTTATGGCCGGCGATTGGGCGGAGCGGGTGCGCGCGGCAGCGGCGGGTGCTGCCGCCGCTGCGATGGGCAATTTGCAGCCTTGCAGTGAGGTCAGCATTGGCGAGGCCAAGGTCGACCGCATCGCCTCGAACCGGCGGGTGATGGGCGACGACGGCAAGGTCTGGGCGGTGCGCTGGACCAAGACGCCGGACCCGGCGGTGCGCGCGGCACCGGAAGGGTTGATAGATCCAATGCTGAAGACGATCGGTTTTTGGCACGGCGAGAAGGCATTGGCGATGTTGCACTACTACGCAGTGCATCCGACGAGCATGGACGGCACCGGCGTGGTGACGCCGGAGTTCGTCGGTCTTGCGCGCAATCGCCGCAGCCAGGAGTCGGGTGTGCCGCATATTTATTTTACGGGTTGCGGCGGCAATATTACGGCCGGTAAGTACAACGACGGGGTGGTTGATAATCGAGAACTGTTCACTGGGCGGATCCACGAGGCGATGGTGGCGGCCGAACGCGACTCCGCAAGACAACCGCTCAACGCACCGCGCTGGGTCGCCGAGCCGGTATGCCTGCCGCCGAGAGAAGACCTCGACGAGCAGACACTGTTGGCTGCGATCGGCGCGGCGGCCGATTCGAACAAAGTCCACAGCAAGGCCGCGTTGATGCTGACCTATCTGCGCCGCCGCGAACAGCCCATCCCCTTCACGTGTTTGCATTTGACCGATCAGGTGGCGATCGCGCATCTGCCGGGCGAGACCTTTATCGAATACCAGTTGCACGCCCAGGCGGCGCGCCCCGACGCCTTTGTGGCGGTGGCCGGTTATGGCGATTTGGGCACGGGCTATATCACCTTGGCCAGTTCGTTCGCCGAGGGCGGCTACGAGCCGGTCGACGCCTTCGTCTCGGGTGCGTCGGAGGCGCTGATGCGGGCGGCAATCGACAAGATTTTGCGGGGTTAGGGGACGGTACGAGTGCGGGAATGGGTGGGATCTGATATGAGGTCTATACTTTGCTGGTGATTCGTTATAGCATTGCAGCACTGCTCGTTTTTAGCGCCGGTTTCCTGCTTTTTCACGGTAAGGAGGCGGTGCACTCGGGATCGTGGGACTATATCGTCACGCACGACGACGAGTATATCTATTGGGCCCTCGCGCAAGGCAGCACCGCCTCGCCAGCCAGCGACGCCAATCCCTTCTACTACGAGGAGCGCACTGAGCGCAATCCGATTCCGTCGTATTTGACGGTTAGCGCCGCCGGAAAGTTGGCGGCCGCGTTGAATATTCAAGTGCTGGCGCTACTGCCGCTGTGGAAGATCCTGATGCCCTTTTCGCTGTGGCTGGCGCTCTTTTGCTGCTTGGTCCGGTTGTGGGGATATAGCCCGGCGGTCAGCGCGGCGGTGTCGATGCTTATTCTGCTCAGTACGCTCTTTTTACACGGTAGCGTACAATTCACGCTATTCCGCTTTCCCAGGCCGGGTGACGGATTGGGGCTGATGTTGCTTTGGCTTTCGCTATTGGTGCATGCCGACCGGATGTCTGCGCGTCGTTATCAAGTTGCGATGTTGGCGATCGGTGTGGCAACGATGGCGATTACCCCGTATTACACGATTCTGCAAGTCTGGACCGTGGCGTTACAAGGCGGTTGGGATTGGTGGGTCTGTCGCGACCGAGATAACGCGCGGTCGCATTGGTTGGTATTGTCCCTCTTATTGGCGCTGGCTTGCGGTTATCTCGCCTATATTCTGCTGCGCATGGCGGAAAGCTTTTGGGTCACTGCGGTGCTCGAAGTGGGCCGGGTCGACGAACGGCACTTGCACCTGCCGTCGTTGTTGTTGTACGCGCTTATCTGTCTTGCGGTCTATGCGATGTGGCGGCGCAGCGGTGTGTTGACTCGGCTCGATCGGTTGGTGCTCTTTGTGCTCGCGATCGAACCGCTGACCGCGCATGTGCAGTTGGTGCTTGGCAACGATCACCAGATTGGCTTGCATCGCTACTATTTTTTTGTTCCGGAAATCGCCTGTTTGCTGGGATGGTCGGTGGAAAAAATGCGGGATTTGGTGCACGACAGGGCATTGCGCCGGGTCGAATGGTGGATCGTGGTGCCCTTGGCGCTGCTTGCGTTGTTTATCCTCGCTCGGCCGGAGCTCAATTATTTCCGCTATCTGCCGCGCGACGTGTCGACCTACGATATATTCGACAATTCGTTGCTGTTATTGTATCTGCTACCCCCGCTCTTGCTCGGTCCTTGGTTTGTTTTGCGTTTTGCGGCGATCGGCCGTCTCGTCGCTCGCCCGGTGGCAACCGCTACGGCGCTAGTGCTTATGGCTTGCGCGGGCTTTTATCTGCGGTCTTCGCAGTTGCACGAATTCAACCGGGCGATTCCTTTCACTGGCGCCTATGAGTGGCTCGCCGCTCAGCAGGTTGAAGATATAGTTCTGCTCACTGGTCCGGCACAACGCGCGACGGTCGATTATGGTCTGTTTTATGTCGATGCCAAGAGCTATTACAACACTAACGGGCAGCGTTTTTCGCTCGATGAAGTCAACAAGGAACACCGCCGTTTTGTCTATGCGGCGACGATGCACGGGGGTTTGAGCGTTGTGTTGCCGGAGTTTCCCACGCTTGCACAAAAGCTCAAACATCTGAAGCTCGATTATATACTATTGGAACGGTGCAGTTGGTGCTTTGCAACGGTCGGTCCGCATGAGGAACATATTATCGCGCAGTTGTCGCAGTATATAAAGGAAGTCTATCGGGACGAGCGGTGCATTCTCTGGCAGTTGGTTGTTCCGTAGGGCAGGTGACCTACCACTCGATTTTTCGCACGTGCCACCCGAGATAGGCGGCCTCGGCGACGGTCGAGGCGAGCATCGACCAGATGGCGACCATCATGCCGTTGAGTTGTCCATAGGCTACTAAGCTGCCCAGCATGACAAAGAGCACGAGTACGCGCGCCAGAGCGGCCGAGCGGATCGGTGCCGTATTATTTTTGCCGATCAGGGTGCCGTGGTAGAGGCTGCGCCAGCCCATGAAAAAGGGCGAGATAAAATAGATGCGATAGCCCTCGATGGCGAGCCGTTTGACCTCTCCTTCCAGACCGAGCAATAGGCCAAAGACCCCCTCGTCGATCCCTGGTAGAGCTACTAATCCCATCGCACCCGTCAAGACGACACTGACAGTGAGGACGAAGCGTCGCACGGCCTGATAGGATGCGCGGTCGGTGACGCGGGCGATGACCAATTGTTGGATATTCCACAATGGCACGCCAGCCAGCCAGGTCAACGAGATGCATACGGGGCCGGCGGCGAGTGAGGGGATCGCCAATGGCGCGCGGGCTATCGCGGCCTGTAGGAAAGGTTCGGTGCCGGCGAGGATCAGTGACGACAGGGCCAGCGGCAAAAAGAAATAAAAGACATAGCGGGCGCTGCGCTGTTCGGGTTCGACTTCGTCGCTATGGGCGGGTATGGCGATGGTGCGGGTCGGCCACCAGACGAAAGCCAAGTAGACGATCTGACCGACAAAGAGCGCTAACGCGCCGAGCAGCGCGCCTTCTATATCCCACCACAAAAGCCCCGCGCCGACGAAGCCCACCGTGCCGAGCAAGTAACCGAGTGCACCAGTACCGACTGGGCCGGCGCGGTTATAACGCACTAGAATTCCTTGGTAGTAGCCGCGGCTGACGGCGAGCGCGGAACTGAAGGCCATCACGGCGAGCACCGGCGGCCCGATGGCGACGATGTCGGCGGGAATACCCATCAAATCGCCGGCCAGCAGGTTGTAGACCGGCGGCCAACTGGCGACGAGTATGATGCCGGTGCCGGCACCGCCCAGGATCAGCGACCAATACTGCATATATCCGAGCATTTCCTGATCGTAAACCAAGGCGGTAATGACCTGGCGCAACCCGTGCAGCGGCGAGATCAGGGGATTGCTCAGGCTGCGGGCGACGGCGAAGGCGGCCAGGGCTAGTTCGGGGGTGGCGCTGCGGGCAAGGGCGGCGTTGATCACCGGCGAGGCGAGCGGGTAGAACAGGCCGCTTAGGGCCAGGGGCAGGAAGAGGGTGAAGAGCTCGCGTTGGCTCGGCGTGGTATGCAAGAAGGGTTTATAGGTCCCAATTCCAGTTGAGGCCGATTGCAGGCAGCAGCTTGAACCAAAATTCAGGTACTTTGCGATAATGGCAGTCCGGCGTTACCGAATGGGTGCACTCGAAATCGTATTCGTAGGTGCGCACATTGCCGTGGTTGTAGAGGTTGGTCAGTTCGAGAAAGGCGTGGACTTGGCCCTTGGAGGTTTTGAAAGCGCGGTTCAGGCGCAGGTCGAGACGGTGGAAGCCGGGGTATCGTGCGGTATTGGGCTCGCCGATCTGGTCGTAGAAGAACTTTTCACCGGCGGCGGTTTCGTAGGTGCGCAACGTGCGATCGGTATAGGGCCAGCCGCTGCGATACTGCCAGGCCATATTAAACCGCCAGCGGGGCGAAGGCCGGTAGTTGAGATCGAAGTTGAAGGTATGACGTTGGTCAAAGCGGCCGGGGGCTGCAGCGGCAAAGGGCACCGTACCCTGGTTCGTGCCGATTGTGCGAATCTCCTCCTCGACGCGGGCGAGGGCGTAGCTGGCCCACCAGGTAACAAGGCCGCCGGTATTGCGCTTGAGGTAAAATTCGAGGCCGTGCGCGCGCGCGCCATCGAGATCGAGGCGCACTCGGTCGTCCTGCAATTCAGGGAAGATCTCGATGGCGTTGAGCCAGTTGCGGTAAGTAGGTTGCAACGACGTGAGTTTTTTGTCGTAGGCCTCAACGCGCAAGTGGAGGTCGTTGGCGAAGAAACGCTCCAATCCCAACACCCGGTGTTCGGCGCGTTGCGCGGGGTGGAAGGCCGTTTCGCCGTCTTGTATGTCGAGTTGGTGAATGCCTTGGCTTTGGTGGAAGCGGCCCCAACCGGCGCGCAGGCTGGTATTGCGGTCCGGGGTATAGACGATGTTGAGGCGCGGGCTGACGAGCTGGTCGTCGGTGTGCCCGGCGTAATCGTAGCGCAGGCCGAGTTCGAGGGCTACTGGATCGGCGAGGCGAATTCGGTCGGCCGCGTAGAGGCCGAGGGTGTAGCGGGCCAAGGCTAGGGCGTTGGCAGTGGTGTCAAAATGCGATTGTATGGTGCCGTCGCTGTCGCGTTCGAATATGCGCTGCTCACTCTGATAGTCGTACGATGCGTCGAGGCGGCGCAGGTCAAAGCCCCACTTGAGATAATGTCTTGGCGCGGGGGCGAAATTCCAGTCCTGGTGCAGGGAAAGAAAGTCGAATTGGCGCTCGTCGGTGACGGTGAAGTCAATGGTGCGGCGGTCGGAGAGCAGGGTCAGGCCATCGCGCTGGTCCGAGATCCGGCCGCCGAGCAAGGTCGTGCGGCCGTGGAGCTTGGGCGACAGTGCCGAATCGAGGCTCAGCCAACTGTAGGTATTGCCGTATTCGGTGTTGGAGCGGTCGTCGTTGTCCTCGATAAAATCGAGATCGTCGTGTGAGCGCAGTAAGCTGGCCTGCAGTTTGTGCCGGTCGCTGAGCTGATAGGTGTATTTGGCGAAGGTGTCGTTGTATTTGGGGCTGAAGTTTTCGTCTTCACCCATCAGCCTAAGCACCAAGTCGAGATAACCGCGACGGGCGGAGAAGAACCAGGCGCTGCGTTCGTTGCCCCCCTCGATATGGGCGCGGGCATTCATCATGCTCAAACCCAATGAAGCGCGCCGGTGGCCGGGCTCGGGGGTGCGGGTGCGGATGTCGAAGACGCCGCTCATGCGGTCGCCGTATTCGGCGGGGAATCCGCCGGTCAAAAGCTCGACACCCTCAATCAGTGCGATATCGACGATGCTCAACGCGCCGCCGCCGATGTCCTTGAGATGGAAAGGGTCATAGAGCTCGACGCCGTCGACGCGGACTAGCACCTCGTCGGCCTCGCCGCCTCTGATAGTGAACTTGGCGGAGAAATCGCTGCCGGCAATGCCGGGCAAACGGGTGACGGCACGGAAGATGTCGTCGCCGAATTGCGGAATCGATTGAATCTCCTGCTGGCTCAGCGTTTGGCGCCCGCCGGTGGCGTCGCCCATGATAGAGAAGCGTCCGGGGGTGACGGTCATTTCGCGCAGGGCGATGGTCGTGGGCGACAAGCTTATATCTAGTACAATGGGCGAATCGGCATTTATGGCCTGAGGTTCTGGGCGTTGGGTGGTATAACCGATAAAGCTGAATTGCAGCGTATAGGTGCCCGGCGTCAGATCCAGTGTATAATGTCCTTCGGCGTTGGAGAGCGTGCCATCGCGCTGGTCGGTGGCGAGTACTGCGATGGTCGTGCCAGGCAGCGGTTCGCCGGTGTCCGCGTCGGTCACACGACCGTGTATTTGGCCGGTCTGGGCTTGTGCGGGCGATAGCGCGAAACAAAAAAGGCCGATTAAGAGCCGGCCATGGCGCATATTACAATTCTCCTTCAACCGGGATCTGGCGCGCGGTGGTCTGCGTGTGCAATGCGGTAAGGAAAGACGCCAGATCCGGCCATTGTCTGCTCGTGCCGTAGAGGGTGAGTGTGGCACCCGTTTCACAATGGAAGGTGGTTATATATTTTGTCAGCTGCACGGTCTCAACCTCTTCCCACGCCAAGGTTTGCCGGTTGCGCAATCCTTCTTCGAGCACGATATCCTGCTCACCGAGCCAGATCAGGCGGCGATTGAGGCGATGCACAAAAAATGCTGCAGTGCAAAAAGCTGTGATACCGCAAAGCAGCACAACTAGGCCATAAAAGAAGCCACTGCGTTGGAAAGCGGCGCTTGAGATTACCAGTTGGCCGATGCCGAAGAGGGCAAAGACTAGGCGTTGGCCATTGCCGGGTTGCTCGGACAGGTCGAAAGGGTCTGACATTGAGTCGGACATTTGCAAGGGGGCCGCCGTTACCCGCTATGGCGCAGGGCGACGAATTCCCCTTGGAAACGCGCGGTGGAGATGTCGTGACATAGGACTTCGGCGGTTAGGGTGATGCGGCCTTTATCGTGTTGGGTGAGCGCATCGGTGAAACGGCTCCAGGTGTCGGTGTCGGGGCTGGGACAGAAGGCGGCGAAGTCGCTGTCGATCGGTGTGTCGTATTCCATAGTACTGCGGCGGACGACGATACCACTGGCAAAGGACAATCGCTGCAGGCGGAAGTGTATAAGGGTCCAGCAGGCCAGCGTGGCGAGCGAGGCGGCGCTGCCGCCGAAGGCGGTCTGTCGGTGGTTGATATTGGGTGAGAGGGGTGCGAGCAGACGGACGCCGTCGTCATCGACCCGGTCTACTCCGACTTGCATATGGGCGGTGAGCGGGATGTGTTCGTGCAGGTAGCGCTCGACTGCGCGCAAATCGTTGGCGGTCATCGTTTCAAGCCGGGGCCTGCATGCCCTGCCATTGCGCACGGCCTAATGCCAAGACGCGGTCGTCGTCCCATTTTTCTAACGGGGAATAGCTCGGGTGTCCAGCTTTGTCGGCGCAGGGGTTGTGGCGGGTGTTGTAACAGCAGATCAGGCTCCAGCGCGGATCCGCACTTTCGTTGGGGCCCGAGCTGTGCAGCAGATTGGCGTGGAAGAACAGGGCCGAGCCGGGGTTCATTTCGCAATAGACGGTATCGAGGTGTTTTTCGGCCAGCGCGATGCGTGCGGGGTCGGCGCCAACCTGGGTGCCGAAGGTCCCGTGTTCGATGCGGCCGAGCCGGTGCGAGCCGCGCAATACCTTGAGGCAGCCATTGCCTTGGTAGGCCCGGTCGACGGCAATCATACAGCTGGCCATATCGGGAAAGAGGCAGTCGTTGTGATACCAGTAGCCATAGTCCTGGTGCCATTCCCAGGCCCCGCCGACCTGGGGCTCCTTGACCATCATTTTATAATGATAGAGATAGACCTCGTCGCCGAGCAGTGTTTCCATCGTGTCGACCATGCGGTGCCCGTGGCAACAGGCGTTGTAGATGTCTTGTCGCTCGGTATCGGCGGTCAGCCAGAGTTTGCTCTCCCGTCCTTCGGCGTCCTTGAGGGCGTGCACGGTGGCGGCCTTCTCCTGGTCGGCTTTGCCGATGCGCAGCAGCAGGTCCATTTCTTCAGCGTCGTAGAGGTCCTCGACGGGCAGGTAGCCGTCCTCTTGGAATTGCGCGGCTTGGGCTTCAGTTACTTGGAACATAGAGCAGATCTTTCGCAGTGGAAATGTTGGTGGTGGATTAAAACAAATCTAAGCAATTGTGCAACCGGCTCAATACGCTTGCAAAAACCGCTCGACGGCCTCGTTCAGGCCGAGGCCTTCCTTGCGCCAGCGGGCGTAGAGCCGGAGGAAAGGCACCATATGCGCGGTGCCGGTGACTAGTTCACGCAGACAGAGACGGCCCATTGGACCAGTTTCCCGCAGGTAATTTGTATCGTAGAAGCGGGCTATGGCCGCGTCGTGGTCGTAGCATAGGGATTGGTGGGTGGCATGCCAGGCCGACCCTTTGCGGTCAAGTAGCAGGTATTGCGCGGTATCCGAACTGTCCATCGGCAGGCCGACTGAGCCTGCGGTGATGATTTGGCGCTCGCCCCATAGCCGCATTTGGGCGAAATGGTTGTGGCCGCGGGCAATGTAGCGTTCTGCGATCTCGGGAAACATCCGCGTTATTTCAGTAGCGGGCGTATGGGCCCAGATATCGTCTCTGTCGTTTTGCAGCGATGCGTGCACGACGACGAGGTCCGGGACTGATTCGCTGCGCCAAGACAGCGGCAAGTCAGCGAATGATGCGCATATTTCATTGCCCAACTGCGCCCGTGTCCATTGCACGGGCGCGAATTGCGGGCTGTGCCACAGCGGTGGAGCCTGACCGGTAGCTAATTCTTGTACATAGCGCTCCTGGTTGCCGCGCAGGATCGGGCAGTGCAAGTCTTGCGCGTATTGCCAGCAGGTCAACGAATCTGGACTGCTGTTGACGATATCACCGACGATGAGCAGGAGGTCTGGGCTTTGTTGTTTTACGTGCGCGATAACCGCCTCGAATGCAGGCAGGTTGCCGTGGATATCGCAGAGAATGGCAAGGCGCATCAAGACTCCGGGTTACTTGGCAAGAATGATTATTCGGTTGGGGCGGCGACTAATAAAATAACCCGGCAAAGTTCATTCGATGCAAGGGATATTCAGCGCGGCGCGACTGGATCGTCGCGGTTGGTTAATCGGTGTATCGAATGGATTGCCGCTAAAATAAGAAAGGGTGACCCGCTTTTCTCAATGGCGGGTTGCCCTTTTTAGCCGGGGATTCGCCGCGGCGGGATCGGCAGCATAATATTTCGTTGCTCGGGGGTCAGGCGGTGCTGTAGGTCGTGCGATAATTCGTAATTGAAACGCGATCGGATAAAGCGCGGCGAATAGCGATAGACCACGACGCGCCGGTGCCCGTCGTTTTTGCGCTCGGCTGAGCCGTGGGTGATGGCGTCGGTGAAAAAGAGCGCGTCGCCGGCCTTGAGGTGCATCTCCTGCATGCCGAGCGCGCCTTCGGCTGCCGTATCGTTGCGGCTAGTGACGCCGCGGCCGTCGACGACTAGGCGCGGGTGGATTTCGGTGGCCTTGTGGCTGCCGGGTACCAATACGGTCGCTCCGTCGCCAGGCCCGATGTCCTGTAGGGCAATAAGCACGTTGATCTGGCCGACCATCCACTCGCCGGTATTGTGGTGGCGGAAGGTCAGGTAGCAGAGCGGGGCGTGGCCGCCGCAGTGGATAAAGAGGTGGCCACCGGGACCCCGCACATTGAGAAAATTCTCGTGGATCGACAGGCCGTTGATGTCGTAGTTGATGTATTTTTTGGCGAGGCCGAACCAGGCGGGGTAGTCGATAAGTTTTTCGAAGACGGGGCCGCCGGCGACGATATTCTGGAAGTTGACGCCGTCTTCCTTGCTGTAGCTGTGAGTTTCGACGCCGCCGGTCCAGCGGGTGTTTTCTCTGTCGCCGGGCTTTTCTATATAATCCTGGTGTCCATCGACCCATTGATTCATTGCGTTTAGGTCTTCGGGGGCGATGGCATTTTTTAAGATTAGGTAGCCCTGGAGGTCGAAGAGGTAGTCTTGGTGTTGTTCTTGCATAGTTTTGCGGTCTGTCGGGGGGCTGCCCTTGCTCATTCTCGCCTCAGATCCTGTGAGACACTGCAAAGCCGCAGCGGGGGTACCCCCCCGACAGACCACCGGTTGTGCTGGAAGTCTGGAGAATGAGTGGAATGGGACCCTACTTGGTTTTAGGGTGGGTGTTTGCTTGCCAATCGTCTTCTAGTATAGCGTAGAGCAGGTGGCCGCGCCATGGGCCTTTGATGAATGCTCGTTGTGCTAGGCGGCCTTCTTGGCGCCGGCCGAGTTTTTTTTAAGACGCGGGTAAAAAGGCTGGTTGTCGGCTACGCACCAGGACCAGATGCGGTAGAGATTTAGTGTGTCAAAG
>DQLG01000259.1 GCA_015660315.1 Candidatus Latescibacterota bacterium | reverse complement strand
TGCTGCCGGTGGTTACACTGCTCGATCAGGTCGAGCCGGACGTGGTCAGCGTGGCGCTCGATCCGGAAGCCAGTGGCCCGGATACACATTATAAAGTACTGCAGGTGGTCACCGAGGCGCTCAGACACTACGAGCAGAAGAGCGGTCGGTCCGATATCAAGGTTTGGGGTTATCGCAATGTGTGGTTCCGTTTCGAGCCGAGCGAGGCGGACATCTTCGTGCCGGTCTCGCTCAATATGCTGTCGGTGATGCAGAGCGCCTTTATGGCCACTTTCATATCTCAGCGCGACGCGTCGTTTCCCTCCTATGAGCACGACGGCCCCTTCTCCGAGTTGGCCCGGCGAGTACAGGTCGACCAGTATCAGAAGATCAAGACTTGCCTCGGCCGCGAGTGGTTCCAAGAACACCCCAGCCCGCTGATCCGTGCTACGCGGGGTCTGGTCTTTATCAAGGAAATGGATTTGCGCGAATTTTTTGTGCGTAGTCGCGCGCTCAAGCAGGCGGCTGAAAACCGCTGAGAAAGGAACGCTAAAGATGCTCAGCGAAAAAATTCAACAAGTACTCAATAAACAGCTCAACACCGAGTTTCACTCGGCCTACACCTACTTGTCGTTGGCGGCGTATTTCGAGGACCTCGACCTCAACGGTTTCGCCCACTGGATGAAGATTCAATATCAGGAAGAACTGCAGCACGCCGACAAGATCTACACCTTTATCAACAATCGCGACGGCCGGGTCATTATAGAGCCACTCGCCGCGCCGCGCGCCGAATGGGCGTCGCCCTTGGAGGCATTCAAGTCGGCGCTGGCTAATGAGCAGGCTTTGAGCCAGAAGATTTATGAGGTGGTGGACGAGGCCTTGCAGGAGCGCGACCACGCGACGCACGCTTTTATGCAGTGGTTCGTCAACGAGCAGGTTGAGGAGGAGGCGATCGTGCGCGATATCGTCAGCGATATCGAGCGCGTTATCGAGAGCAAGGACGGGCTTTTCCTGATGGACCGCGACTTGGCCGGCAGGACGCCGCAGGTGAGACAGGAGAGTCCGGTGTAACGCGATTTTCAATGCGTGCGGCCCACCTCGGGAAGTATTCCCCGATAAGCGAAAGACGGCGCGAATGAGCGGTAGCCACGTGTGTTAGAAAGCGGGACCGCGGGCGTGAGTTGATGGGTCGTAACACAGTACAAAAGGAGGTTATATGCCGCCGGTGAATTTCGAGCGGCTGTGACGGACGCTTCGCCTCGAAGCCCGTAGCAGCCGCTTATTTTTTTGCTTTTAGAAAATCGATAGACTGCACTTTTCTAGCGTTTCGCCTCTAAGAGACAAAATTCCTATCTTAGTGCCCTATAAAATAACGAGGGGCTTAAGATGAGAATCGCGGTCACCGGCAGCAGCGGTCGCATCGGCCGTTATGTAGCACAGGAACTCGACAATGTAGGGCACCAAGTTGTCGGGCTGGATGTGCAGCACGATACCCAAGCCAAAGGTGGTCAGTTATTGGTGGATCTCACCGACGCCGGCCAAGTCTATGGCGCGTTAGCCGGCTGTGAGGCGGTCGTGCACATGGGCGCTTGGGCGAACCCCGGCGTGGTACCCGATACCCGCACTTACGCTGACAATACCACCGGCACGTTCAATCTCTTACAAGCAGCAGCTGATTTGGGTATTCGCCGCGTGGTCTCGGCTTCGAGCAACCAGGTCTACGGTTTCTTCGAGGCGCCGCCGCTCTACGCGCCGGTCGACGAAGAACATCCCTGCCGTCCGGTCAACTGCTATGCGCTATCAAAGACGGCTGGCGAACAGGCCGCCGAGTATTTTTCCCGCCACAAAGGCCTGGAGATTTTGTCGTTGCGGATTCTAGGTACGCGCATGCCCGACGAGATTCCTGGCGATATAGCTAAGATTGCCGCCGATCCCGCGAGCGCCGCCAAGTTGCTGTGGACGCGTACCGACGCGCGCGACGCGGCAGTGGCCTGCCGTTTGGCGGTGGAGGCGGACGCGGTGGAATCAGGTCCTTACAATATCGCCGGGCCGCGTGTGGTATTGGATATCCCGACGCGGGAACTGGTCGAGCGCTATTTTGGCGATCGCACCGAATTGCGCGACGGTTTGCAGGGTTTCGAGTCGCCATTGAGTTGTGCTAAGGCCACGCGGGTGTTTGGCTATGCGCCGCGTTATGCCTGGTCGGTCGGGGTAGAGCATCCAGAAGAAGACGGCTCGTGAAGGAGCAGCAGACAGATATTCTCGTCGGCGTCGGGTGGTGCTTACTGAAGAGACGGATTGGATCGGCAGTCAGTTGACCTCGCAGGCGGTGCCGCCGGACGAACACCGATGGATCGAGTCGTTTGGTTGCACCGCGCGCTATCGGCGTTTTCGCCAGGGCGTGCGCCGCTATGATCGTGATGTGGATCGCAGCGTTGAGCGGCCGGATTTTTACGATAAATGGCATCATTATGTGCCCGCGTTGAGCCCGGCTTGGCCGGGTAAGATGCTGAGCTGGACCTATTCTTACCCCAAGACCTGCGAGCCGATCACGGCGACCTTCGATCCGGCCAATGGCGAGGGTAGTTTTTGGCGCTGCCGTCGTTTGATTAGTCGCGAACACTGGGCGCCGGGGCATGAGCCGCACGAGGTCACGCTGTGCAACTGGCCGCAGAACGACTATCTCGAAGACAATATCATCGACAAGGATGAAGTGGCCATTTTTGCCGACAGCGTCGGCGTGGGCTGTTATCGCCTTGATTTGCACCCGTCGGCCGGTAGGGACAATTATATCGACACGAACTCGCCGCCTTTTCAGATTCCATTGGGCACACTGGTGCCCGTGCGGGTGGAAAATGTGTTGCCGACTGCAACAATCTCGGTACCACGCATATCAGCAATGGCTGTAATCGGCAGCACCCGGTCGAGTGAAATATCGGCGAGGCGGCCGGATTGTTGGCGACTTTTTATTTACAATAAAAAATGACGCCACAGCAAGTGCATCGTGATCGAGGTTCAGTAGAAGAATTTCAAGGCCTGTTGTGCACCCAAGGCGTCGAGCTGGAGTAGCCGACGACCCATCCAGTATAGGAGAGATATGGCCAGGTTAAAGTTCGGCATTATCGGTTGCGGCGCGATCGCCGCCAATTCGTTCGCCCCGAGTCTGTGCAATTCTGAAGAAGCCGAGTTAGTGGCGGTCTGCCGCCGCGACAAAGAGCAGGCGCGGGCTTTCGCGGAGAAATTTGGCAGGTGTGCGCATTATGGCTCGGCGGAGGAATTGTTGGACGACGATAATGTTGAGGCGGTAATCGTCGCGACACCGACTGACACGCATCGGGACTATACGGTGTTGGCGGCCGGACGTGGCAAACACGTGATCTGCGAAAAGCCGATGGCGCGCGACGCGGCCGAATGTCGGCAAATGATCGAGGCGTGCCAAAATGGGGGAGTGAAGTTGGGTGTGGCCTATCGGCGGCGGCTTTTCCCGCAGGTGTTGAAGGCCAAGGCGCTGATCGCAGAGGGGCGCATCGGCCGGGTGGTCTGTGTTCGCACGCACTATAGTGGTTGGATGTCGGTGGGGCCGGACGAGTGGCGGGTGGATCCGGGGATCGGCGGGGCGATGATGGAAATGGCGGTGCATCGCTTGGAGGTGCTGCTCAACTTTGCCGCCGCGCCGGTTGAGGTTAGCGCGCTGGTCGAGACAGTGTGCCACCAGTGGCCGGTTGATGATACCGACGCGATTTTGCTGAAGTTTGCCGACGGGACTATCGGCGTGCACTCGACGGTGCTCTGCTCGAACCCGCGCCGCGATATGGCGCATATCGATGGCACCGAAGGGCGGATTATGATCGACGCGTTGGAATTCGGTTCGCAGAGCTTGCGGGTGGAAACGGGGGATGGGATTGAGGAGGTGGCGGTTGAACCTTTGGAAAACCCCTTTTTCGACCGTCCGATGATCGACGACTTTGTCCAGGCGGTGCGCGAGGACCGCGAGCCGATCTGCGACGGCGGCACGGGTTTTATGGTGCAGGCGGTAGTCGACGCGGCCTTTGCTTCGGCGCGAGATAAGAAGGCGCTTGCGGTAGAAGCGTGGTAGCGGCGATAGTCATTCTCTTATTTTGCCGCACGCCGGCTATGGCCGAGGTGTTTTTTGCCGACGATTTTGAGAGCGGCAATCTGGACAGTTGGGATGATGACTCTGTGGTGGACGACCCGCAGCGGTTGCGCCTGAGCGAAGAGGCCGCTTATCGCGGGCGCTACGGCGTCGAAATCACGGCCCTGCCGGGCAGCGGTGCCGGTGCCAAGCTCAACAAGTGGTTCTACCCTGGATACGATCAGGTGCACGTGCGTTGGTATTGTCGTTTTGCCGAGGATTTCGACCAGGGCAATCACATGCATTTCTCGCACCTGTTGGCCAACCGCGCCGACAATCGTTATTCGGCCTTTGGCCAGGCAGGGGAAAAGCCGGCGGGTGATGATTTTTTTACGACCGGTCTGGAGCCCTGGCGCGATTGGGGGCGGCACCCGGCGCCGGGCGAGATGATGCTCTATACGTATCATATGGATATGCCAATCGACGCGAAGATGGACCAATACTGGGGCGAGATGATGCGCTCCGAGATCCCCTTCGTGCCCGAGCGAGGTCGCTGGTACTGTATGGAAATGATGCTCAAGGCCAATACGCCGGGTGAGGCCGACGGAGCCCAGGCCTTCTGGATCGACGGGCAGTTGCTCGGACGTTTCGAGGGCATTCGCTGGCGCGATACTCTGGCGCTGAAGATCAATGATTTCTGGCTGATGCTCTATGTGCATGAGAGTGAAAGGGTAAATCGCGTTTATTTTGACGAGGTCGTCATCAGCCGAGAATATATTGGCCCGCTCGCTGCTGAGACGGTGGCCGAGGATTCGACCTGGGGTTTAATAAAAGCAGAGGACGATGGAACTGGCATTAGATAAGGTACCCCTCCGCATAGAAATACTTTTCCTTGCCACCGTGCTAGGGACCTTGGCCCTCTTGGTGCTCGCGGTGCAGGCCGCTGCCCAGCGCACGGGGCGGGATGATGTTGGGCTGTGGACGGTGCGCGCGGCGGCCGGGGTGGCGATTTGGCTGGCGGCGACGGGCTTGGTGGCGAATACCGGCGTGTTGCTAGATTTCTCGCTGCCGCCGAAGGTCTTTTTTTTGCTGCTGGTCTCGGTGGCGTTGACCTGCAGTGTGGCCTTTTCGCGGGTTGGTTCGATGTTGATCGCCGGGATCGGTCCGGTCGGGCTGGTCGCGTTCCATTTTTTCCGCTTGCCGGTCGAGATCTTTTTGCACGGCATGTACGAGGCCGGACAGGTGCCGGTGCAGATGACCTATGCGGGGCTCAACTTCGATATTTTCTCCGGCTTGACCGCGCCGGCGATGGCCTGGTTGATCTGGCGGGGTAAAATGCAGCGGATCGGCCTATGGGGCTGGAACATATTCGGGCTAGTACTGCTGGCCAATATTGTCACGATTGCAATTTTGTCGATGCCGACCGAGTTCCGCATCTTTATGAACGAGCCGGCCAATACTTTTGTCTCCCATATACCTTATGTATGGTTGCCGACGGTCTTGGTACAGGCGGCGTTGTTGGGGCATCTTTTGCTCTTTCGCTGGTTGTGGGCGCATCGTGGAGGAGAGCAAGCATGAGTCGGGCGGAAAAACCCAATATCGTTTTCATCCTCAGCGACGACCAAGGGCCTTGGGCTGCGGGGTGTTATGGCAACGACGAAATTCGTACGCCGGCGATAGACCGCATCGCCGAGACGGGTATGCGTTTCGATAATTTTTTTGTCGCGACACCGGTCTGTTCGCCGAGCCGGGCGACCTTTTTAACAGGGCGGATCTCGTCGCAACACGGCGTGCACGACTGGATACGCGAGGGCAATGTGGGTAAAAATGCCGCCGCCTATCTAGACGGCGAAGTGGCCTACACGGATATTCTCGCCGAATGCGGCTGGGTGTGCGGTTTGAGCGGAAAATGGCATTTGGGGCACAGCCAGCTTGCACAACACGGTTTTTCGCATTGGTATACGCACCGAGAGGGCGGCGGTCCTTATAATGGAGCGGTGATGGTGCGGGACGGTGAGTTGGAGGAGGAGCCGGGGTATGTGACGACGGCGATCACTGACGATGCACTGGCTTTTATTGATCGCCAGGCCGGTGATGATGCGCCTTTTTATTTGAGTGTGCACTATACTGCGCCACATAGCCCGTGGACGGGGCATCCGCAGGAGATCGTTGATTCTTATGACGATTGCGCATTTGATTCCTGTCCGCAGGAGGAGATGCACCCCTGGGCCAAAGGGCATCCGTTGAGCGAGGGCTGTCTTGGCAATCGCGAGATGCTCAAGGGGTACTTCGCGGCGGTGACGGCGATGGATCATGATATCGGGCGGATCCTCGACAAGCTGGAGGAACAGGGTCTACGCGAGCATACATTGGTGGTTTTTGTCAGCGACAATGGTTTTAGTTGCGGCCATCACGGTTTTTGGGGCAAGGGCAATGGTACCTATCCGCCGAATATGTACGAGAATTCGATTAAAGTGCCCTTTGTGATTAGCCATCCGGGCCGGATACCGGAAAATACCGTGCAACAGGCGATGGTCAGCGCCTATGACTTTATGCCGACCTTGTTGGATTATCTTGCGTTGCCCTTGCCCGAAGGGGTAGACCTACCGGGGCAAAGCGTATTGCCAATGTTGCAAGGCGAGAACGACGCGGGGCGGGATGAAGTGGTGATTTATGATGAATACGGGACGACGCGGATGGTGCGCACCGAAAAATGGAAATACGTGCACCGCCACCCGGAC
The DNA here is from genome assembly GCA_015660315.1 of Candidatus Latescibacterota bacterium. Taxonomy (GTDB): domain Bacteria; phylum Latescibacterota; class UBA2968; order UBA8231; family UBA8231. The sequence continues at coordinate 5,550 of DQLG01000259.1, read as the reverse complement.
GGGCCGCACGAGTTGTATGACCTAGCCAATGATCCAGACGAGCGCGAGAATTTGGCGGATGATCCGCGGCAAAAGGCGCGTATCAGCGAGTTGAAGACGCGCTTGCAGGATTGGTTCGCGCGCTTTGTAGTAGAGGGGCGGGACGGCCGCGACTTTTCGGTGATGGGTAAGGGGCAGCTCAGGCCGGTGGGCGGCAAGTGGGAAGACGGCAAACAACCTTTCGCGCAGGAGTAAAACAATGAACTATATCGATGCGCACGTGCATGTGTGGACCGACGACTTCGATCAGTATCCGCTGGCGGATGGATTTAGCCCCGAGGCGATCAAACCGCCGATCTTCTATCCCGAGGATATTATCGGTCACGGAAAGAATTCGCGCGTCAACCGCGTCGTGTTGGTGCAGATGAACCACTACGGCTTCGACAACAGTTATATGCTCGATGTGATGCGCGAATACAAGGGTGTTTTTTCGGGGATTGCGGTGATCGATACCAGGGCTGAGCGGCCCGATGACGAGATGCGGCGTTTGGCCAAAGAGGGCGTGCGCGGTTTTCGCGTTTACCAGGGTGATCCGGTCGAAGAGTGGATGCAAGGGCCTGGCTATGAGCGGATGTTGGCTTGCGGTGCGGAGGAGAATATGGCGATCTGCCCGTTGATCAACCCGGCGGCGTTGCCCTCTTTGGCCAAGCGCTGCGAGCAGTTCCCCGACGCGCCGGTGATTATTGACCACCTGTGCCGGATCGGGGCCGGCGAGCCGATCCGCGAAGCGCATATCGCGGCGCTGTGCGATATGGCGCAGTATCCGCGGGTGATGGTCAAGGTCTCGGCTTTTTACGCGTTGGGTGAGAAGAAGGCGCCGCATACGGATTTGGCCGAGTTGATCCAGCGGGTCTACGAGGCGTTCGGCGCTGAGCGGCTGATGTGGGCCAGCGATTGCCCCTATCAGGTGCAGGGGGAGTATAGCTATGCGGCGAGTGTCGAGTTGATCGAGCAGCGGTTGGACTTTATCTCGACGGAGGATCGGGCGCGGATGCTGCGCGATACGGCGGCGGAGTTTTTCTTTTAGGCCAGCCGAATGGCCCGACAGTAAGAAGCCCCAGATCCGTCGTGGACTAGGGGCTTTCTTATAAGGCGTGTCGATTTTATGCTTGCCAGGCGGCCAGCAATTCGTGCTCGCGTTCGGCTTTGAGGCCTGCGCCCCAATTTGTTATTTCGCCATAGGCGATATGCTGGAACGAACGGTGGAAGGGGGCGAAGCGGTAGTGGACCCCGTCGGCGTGTTGTTCATCCCTTGATCCCACGTGCTAGCTCATTTCAGATCTGCTCTTCGTCAAGGTAATCCATACCCGTCCTCAGATCCCAGCGGATCGTGTCCGGAGGCTGAACGTTCTTGCACCAGTCGGCGAGGATCGGTCGGTCGGCGCGCAACGCGGCCATGCGCTCGCGGATCGATTCAGGGTCCCAGCCTTCGAGTACTTCGGCCTTGAGTTTTGCAACCGTCTGCTGGTGCGCAGGGTCGGCGGCGAGATCGTTGAGCTCGCGCGGGTCGACGTCGAGGTCGAAGAGCTGGCAGGGCTGGCCGTGGTAGTAGTTGAGCTTGAAGTTGTCGCGGCGGACCATGCGCTGGAAAATGCCTTCTTCGGGGAAGGGGCCACCCGCTCCGGCCGCGTCCTGGCAGAATTCAGAAAAAGCCACATTGTCCCATTCGGTATGGTCGGGCTCGTTGAGCAGGGGCAGCAGGCTTCGGCCCCTGGAGTGCGGCAGGGCCGGGCAACCGAGCGCGTCGATCATCGTCGCATTGAGGTCGAGCGAAGAGGTGACCTTGTCGCAGTGGGTGCCTTCGGGCAGGTGACCGGGCCAAGCGAGAATCGCCGGGACCTTGGCCGAGTCCTCGTAGAAGGTCTGCTTCCACCACAGGCCGTGTTCGCCCAACTGTTCGCCGTGGTCCGACATATAGACGACGAGCGTGTTTTCCTCCAGGCCGTTTTCGCGCAATGCGGTCATGATTTGGCCGATCATCACATCCATGCGGTAGACCAAAGCCCAATAGGCGGCGCGGGAACGGCGGATCTCATCTTCGCTGACCTCTTCTATCTCGCAGGCCTGGCGCCACAATTTTATATGCGGGTGCAGGTGGTCGCCGAAGGGCTCGGGGTTTTTCGGTGGGGTCATATTCTCGTAGTAGTGGCGATAGTCTTCGAGCCGGGCGATAAAGGGTTGGTGCGGCAGCATAAAACCGACCGAGAGCGAAAAGGGCTCGGCGGGTTGGCCGGCGCGCTTTTGCACGCCGAGGCGATTGAAGTAGTCGACGGTGGAGGCGGTAACGTCCTCGTCGTGGACCTGGTAGGCGCTCTGGCCGTGGCCGGAGAGCCGTAGGCTGACCCGTGCTGGTCCGGCGGTGCCGCCGTACTCGCCGCGGCTATTACCGGAGCCGCCCATCTGGTTGGGGCCGTGGTCGCCGACCAAGCGCTCGGCATAGCCGTGCAATTGGTCGGGGCCGACCGAGTGCATGCGGCCGATCAACGCCGGGCGGTAGCCGCCGGCGCCCATGGCGTGCGCGAAGGTGGGGATGGCCGAGTCGAGCATGTGGGAATTGGTCCAGACTTCGTTGTCGGACGGATAACGGCCCGAGAGCATCGACATGCGCGAAGGTACACAGATGGGCGAGGGGCAATAGGTGTTGTCGAGGACCACGCCGCGAGCGGCGAGCGCGTCAAGATGGGGGGTTTCGACGAGAGAGTCGCCGTAGCAGCCGGTGACATAGGGATTGTGTTGGTCGGAGTGGATATAAAGGAGATTGGGGCGGGTGTCGGTGCTCATGGTATTGGCCTTAATGGTTGCGTGTTGTAGATGGTTTGTGTCGCAAAAGTAGCCGGTAGCTCGGGTCTGGTCAATATGCGGCGGGGCTCTTGCGAATGATCGGGGATTTATTCAAGCTTAATGGATTATATGGGCTAGGTGCTGAAGGGTTTATTGCAGTGATGCCCTTCGCCCAGACCGTTCATATCCAGCATAACCGTCATACGCCAAATATTAACGAGGCAAAAACGCATGGGTTCGATCAAAAAAGTGGGTATCACCGGTGCCAACGGCACAGTAGGTAGAGTATTAATGCAAGGCCTAGCCGATGACTACGAACTGACGGCCTTTACCCGGCGCGCGGTAGACTTCCCATCGACGATTGTCAACTTCGACAAACCCGACCAAGTTGCGGGCGCTTTCACGGGGCTGGACGCGGTGATTCACCTGGCCGCAGACCCCAGTCCTATGGCCGATTGGCAAGCGGTGCGCGAGCACAACCTGGAGGGCATGTACCAGGTGATGGAAGAGTGCCGGCGCGCGGAAGTGAAACGAATGATCTTCGCCTCGACGAATCATACCCAGCACGGCAATAGCATCCTCACCACGCCGGAAACATTGGACCCCAAGAAAGAACTGCGGATGAAGCTGGGCGACCTGCCCAACCCCGATTCGCTCTACGCGGTGTCGAAGCTCTTCGGCGAAAACATCGGCAAACTCTATAGCGAGCGTTTCGGCATCGAGTTCGTGGGGTTGCGGATTGGCTGGATCGTGCCGGAGGACACGCCGCTGGTGATGCGCGGGACACCGGCCGAAGATTATTTGCGGGCGATGTTTCTTAGCCACCGGGATTGCATCGCGGCGCACAAGCGGGCGCTAGAGGTGGATACAGTTTATATGCTGGCCTATGTCGTCAGCGCCAACGGTCGGCGTGTTTTCGATCTGGAAGAGACGCGCGCCGGGCTTGGTTATGAGCCGCAGGACGATGCCGAAGCCTATTTTGCAGAGTAGGGCGGACGTGCGTAATTACGACGAGTTAGTGCGACGGATTGAGGCTTTGGTAGGCGATGAGATGCGGACCAAGGTACTTGGCGAGGCGGCGGGCTATCCGATCTTGGGCGTCGAATGCGGAGTCGGTGAAAACTTGCCGACCGCGTTGGTGACGGGCGGCGTGCACGGAGATGAACCGGCGGGTGTCGAGGCGGTGCTGCGTTTTTTGGAGTGCGGTTTAGCACTGTGGGAGGGGCGTTTAGCTTTTGAAGTTATCGCCTGCGTCAATCCCCACGGCTGGGTCCACAATGTTCGCAATAATGCCCAGGATTTGGATATTAACTGGTCTTATGCGCGCGACGATGTCGTCGAAGTACAGGTAATCAAGACGTTGGCGGAAGGTAGGCGCTTCGAATTTGCTGTCGACTGCCACGAGGATTGGGAGAGCCCGGGCTTTTACCTCTATGAACTTCGCCGAGGTAGTTTCCAGATCGGTCCGGATATTTTGCGGCGGGTCGCAGAGATCTGCCCGTTGAACGAAAGCGCCGAGATTGAGGGGGAACCGGCGCGCGGCGGTCTCGTCTATGTGGATATCTCGAAAGTGGAGAAGCTGCGCGGTCAAGGTATTCCGCTGGAAATGTTTTACGGTCACACTGACCATTTATTTACGGTGGAGACCCCTACCGGCCTGGATATGGAGACGCGCGTAGCTGCGCAGTTGGTAGTACTGGATGCGGTGATCGAGGACCACGTAAAATAGATCGCGGTCGCCGGTTGCTTATGGGCGTCTTTTTTCATCTACTTATGGTGCGTTGTGTTCGCAAACACTGGCTGTCGGTCAGCGAAGAGGAATAGGAGATACGCTTCGAAGATCGCGCCCAGAACCCGCTCAAACGCTGGAAGCTCAGCGATATGGATCTCAAGTCCCGGGATAAGTGGATCGAATACGCAAAGGCCAAGGGCGAGGTGTTTTTTTACACTGATATGCCGGAGGCGCTCTGGTATACGGTCGAGGCCGGCGATAAGCGTCGCGCCCGGCTCAATTGCATCGCACATGTTCTTGCCTCAATACCCTATAAGGACGTGATTCCTGGTAAGATCAAGCTGCTGCTGCGCAAGGATCACGGCGACGGAGAACGGTCGCCGCATAGAAAATTGCACTTTGTCGATGAAAAATTCTGAGTTTTTTTGCATCCAAACTATCGTAAAATGCATCCATATTCATGAGTGAAGAGAAACAAAGCGAGATTGCACAGATATTCATGAGCGAAGAGAAACAAAGCGAGATTGCAGAGGAAACCGATGACGTCCGACTGGTAGAGCGGGCGCGCGGCGGTGATCTCGAAGCCTTCGAGGAATTGCTAGCCCGCCACCAACAGCGGGTGTTGCGGGTGGCCTTTTCGATTCTCAAGGAGCCGATGGATGCCGAGGAAGTCGCGCAGGACGTTTTCCTGACCGTCTTCGAGAAAATCGAGCTCTTCCGCGGGGATTCGAGTTTTACGACCTGGTTGCACCGCGTTGCGGTTAATACCGCCCTTATGCGCAGACGCAAGAGCAAAGCCGACCGCAGTGTGTCGCTCGACGAAGTTATGCCGGCCTTCAACGAAGAAGGCCACCTCACCGTGGATATCGCCGATTGGTCCGAGCAGGCCAGTGACCCGGTGTTGGCGCAAGAGGCGAAAACGGTGATCGAGACGGCGGTAGAAAAACTGGAAGAGAAATACCAGACCGTTTTCGCGTTGCGCGACATGCAGGCTTTTT
>DQLG01000102.1 GCA_015660315.1 Candidatus Latescibacterota bacterium | reverse complement strand
GGTGGATAGGCCGGGGGACCAGCCCGATCCGCAATTAGTTGATGACACGCAAGTCCTGCAGATGAAGGTCGATTATTACCAATCCGAACCCGCAGATTATCGCAAACTCTACGATAATTACCAACAACTCGGAATGTCAAAGCTAGCCGCGCGTGTCGTCGAGGCGCTCGATCGCGAGATTCAGCGTGTCCGCTTTCTCGCGGATACGGCGACCGACTTCGTTCAGGAGAGCCAATATTTGTCGGAAGCCTCAACTTTGGTGGCGATGCGCGAAGAATTAAAGGTTGAAATAGATGCGCTTGGAACGGCGCCGTAGATGCACTGGTTGTTTTTTATCGGCTGCTTTGCAGCCTTGCCTTTGTTTGCCGACGATGATCTGGTGGCACTAAGGCGGGAATATAACCAAGCGGCTGCAAGTGTCGACACGCTAGTGCGCCTCTATGGCGAGGAGCGGCTGGGCGAGTTGGCCGAGCAGGCTGCGGACAAGGGAATACTGCCTGCAGGTTCCAAGCTCGTGCTGATTTTTTGGGCGGATGATGAAGCCGAGCTCTATCTCAACGACAATCGCATCGGCGATACCCGTTTGACCCCGACACGAATAGAGATACCCGAAATATATCTGCGCGAATCGAATACCTTGCGCGCGCATTGTTGGGATACAGATCGCGTTGAAAGCGGTTTTATGGCCGGGCTCTATTTGCAGGACGCCAGCGCCCGTTTGCGCCAAGTCCTAGTAACAGACGAAAAGTCATGGTGGGTAAAGGGCGCCTTGGCGGAGCAGCGTTATTATGTCAATGCGCACCCAGATATTCCTGGGGCCGAGGTGATTTGGGGGGCGGGGCTATTTGGAGAAATCGTTCTACAAACCTCTTTTGACGCCGCGCGATTGCGGCAGGCGTCTCAAGGCCAGCCATTACAGGCTCGTGCGCCGAGTGCCCGTCGGGAGCCGATGGAGACGCATCTGGTCGTTAGTCGTTTAGTGCAGTTACAGGAGCAAAGGGTGGACTTGGCCCGCCAACTCGAAGCCCGGCGCAGTTCTGTACAGGATGTGCGATATCAGGGTTTTATCAAGGGGCGGCTGGCTTTTACCTTGGGCAAGGCGGGGGCGCTCGCCGAGGCGAGCAGTGTCCCGACCGCAGAAAAACTTCTCGCATGGGCCGAGGCGCTTCCGGCGCAAGACCGGGATCTGGTCTTCCGCGAACGCAGGGAATTAAAGGGGGTCGGTCACGCGACGGAGGCGAGGGACAACGCCGGCGGGCAAAAAGAAAAAAATGAAAAAGGCGATCGTCGCGTCGATTATGTCGCACCGGACGAGCGCAGACCTGTATATGGAGGAGCTGATCCCTCGGCGACTGGCGGCGGCTCTATGGCTGGGGGAGTATTGTATGTCAGGCGTCGAATTCGTTGGGATTTGTGGCTTAGTTCAGCTGGCTTGTTAGCCTATCTAGGGATGGCTGGTAGACAGTGGTGGAAGCTCTTTAGGGCAAAGGTTTGGTTATCGTGAATTGGTTAGTGATCGTAGTTGGTATCCTTTTTGTATTGGCCGGTGGCATCAGCGGGAGCTATTTGCAATTGCAACGGGCCAGACGCATGCGTCAGCGCGACCGTATCTACGAATTGGATCTGCCGCACTTGCAATATATAGGCGGCGGAATCGGCGCTATCGCCGGTTTGTTAATCGGCGGGCTTGCCGCTTATTATCTGGCACTCAATCAGCAGGCTAGCGCTTTCGCCTGGATCGGTCGACTCTCTTATATCCTGATTGCTTGGGCTGCCGGCGGGCATCTGTTGAGTTTGGTGCATATCGGTCTACACCTCTATCGCGAAGAGCAGGCCTGGCAAGAGCGTGGTGGGCCAGGGCGCAAAAGTCTTGGAGGGCGCAGAATGCGCCAGTTGGACGAATTGCGGCGCGAACACCGCCGCTATGCCGATCTCAAGAGTCGGGATGAAGAGGTCTTAGACGAGCTAGTCGGCTTGCTTGGCGATCCTCTGACGCACGTGCGGCGGGATCTGACGCGCATACCTCTCTACGGGTATTTGGGCACGGTATGCGGGATCTTATTGACGGCCCAGGAATTGAGCCAGATCGACGAGGCTACTCAGGCATTCAAGGCGCTCGGCGCAATGGCTGAAGGCTTGGTATTGGCCTTTAAGACCACGCTGGTCGGCCTGTTAGCGTATCTGCCATTGCGCAAGGCGGCGGATTATTTGCTACAAAGACTCTCGAGTTTGGAGGACGTATGGACTAGGGCGAGGGAGAGCCCGTTGTGAGCCGTTATCTCAGACGTCAGGAAGCGGAACTGGAGGAGCACGATATCAGCAAGGAGCTCTTTTTGGGGATCATGATGTTGATGTTGAGTCTGGGCATTATGATTCTCAATGTGACGCAGCCGGTTTGGCGAGTACACCGACACGATCCGCAACCCGGAGATATGGTCGTTTTATATATGAGCGATAGTATGGGGCTCTCTAGGGACGGCCATACTATCGTCAGTCCGTTGAACGAGTGGGAATTCCGTCGGATGGTGGGGCGGATGGTCGCAGAGCCCGAGACGAGCCTACATCTCTTTCTCAAGGGCGGTAGTAGAGAAAGACTGGTTAAACACGCTTCTTTTGCCGATTCGCTTTTGTCCACCGATCAATCGGGGCAAAAAGTTCGCTCTGCGGTATATTTGCATACTTGGTGAACTCGGAATACAGCTAAAAAAACGGGACGGCCAATGGCCGCCCCATTTTTTACGCATGAAACGGACTAGTCTTTCAATATGGCTAAAACACCCGTGCCGCCGATGAGTTCGTTTACAAAGGTGATCTGCGTGCCGCCGTCGGTCTTGGTAAATTTGTAATCGTCGCCCTTTTTCAATTTGCCAAAGCGGTCGACGAATTGATCGATCTTGCCCTCGATTACCTGCCCATTGCCAATGGGTATCAGTTGCACGCCGGGGTCGTCGCTGCGGATCTTCTTGATCAATTTAAATTGCTTGCGGAACCCGCCGCCAAAGGGCCGGCTCGACTGTAGATAGCCATTGTCCTTGAGATACTTTTCGCTGGCGGCGTAGAGGAGTACCGAGTTTTGCGCTGCGGCGAGGGTCTCGGCCTTATCCCGGGTCTGGGCTAAGTTCATTTCCAGATTGCGAATATGGTCGGACTGGCGGCGGATGCTGGTGTGGGTGGCCAGCAGTTCGCCGTTTAAGCTATCCGCTTCGACACGCAATTGGGCAATAGCCTGGCGATCGATCCGTTTTTCGTTCTTCATTTCGTTGATTATACGGTTTTGCTCTTCCACCTTTTTCTGGCGTTCGCCTGCGATCTTACTCCAACGGC
>DQLG01000071.1 GCA_015660315.1 Candidatus Latescibacterota bacterium | reverse complement strand
TTCTTCGTTTAATAGGGCTTCAATTGTTCGCAGAATCGAGGAGCGTTTACCGTGGCTGAAGAGTACCAGGGCCCCAAATACGTCGTCGTCACCGGTGGGGTGATGAGCGGCGTGGGCAAGGGCTTGACCACCGCCTCTATGGGCAAGATCCTGCAGGAGTATGGCTATACCACTACGGCGGTCAAGATCGACCCCTATATCAATTACGACGCCGGCACAATGCGCCCGACCGAGCACGGCGAGGTTTGGGTCACGGACGACGGCGGTGAAATTGACCAGGACCTAGGCAATTACGAACGCTTCCTTGGTTTGGATCTGCCGCGTACCAACAATCTGACCACCGGGCAGATTTACCTCACGGTTATCGAGCGCGAGCGCCGCGGTGAGTATCTGGGTGAAACGGTGCAACCGATTCCTCATATTACCGACGAGATCACCCGTCGGCTGCAGCTGGCCGGTGAGGGCTATGATATCGTGCTCGTCGAGATCGGTGGTACGGTGGGCGACTATGAGAACGAGCCTTTTCTCTTTGCGGTGAAGACCCTCGAGCGCGATCTGGGCGAGGAGCATTTTGTGCACGCGCTGATCACTTATATGCCGATACCGCGGCACGTGGGCGAGATGAAAACCAAGCCCACCCAGCAAGCCGTCCGCATGCTGAGTGAGCACGGCATATTTCCCGACTTTATCGTCTGCCGCGCCGAGACGGCTACGGACGAGGTGCGCAAGAAGAAGATTCAGATCGGCGCTAATGTGCCCAATGACCATATCATTTCCGCCCCGGATTCGAAGACGATCTACAATATCCCACTAGTGCTGGAAGAAGAGGGCTTGGGCGAGAAGATCCTGCGCAAGCTGGGTTGCGAGCCAAAGAAGACGCCCGATTGGTCGCATTGGCAGGAGTTGGTCAAGCGCAGTCTCGAGCCGAGCAAAGAGATCAAGGTGGCTATGGTCGGAAAATACGCCGCCTCGGGTGACTTCCAGTTCACCGATTCCTATATCTCGGTCAATCAGTCGCTGGCGCACGCCGGGGTGGCCTGGGATACTCGGGTCGATATTACTTGGATCGACGGGCACGAGTTTGAGCACGGCGAAAAGAAACTGGAGGAGTTGGACGCGTATGATGGGATTATCGTCCCCGGGGCCTTTGGAGGCGGTGGGGGCGAAGGGGTGATTAAGGCCATTCGCTATGCCCGAGAACGCGATATTCCCTATCTGGGCCTGTGTTATGGCCTGCAATTGGCTGTCGTCGAATACGCGCGCAATGTCGCGGGGATCGAAAAGGCGACCTCGGAGGAGTTTGACGAGGATTCCGAGTGGAAGGTGATATGTATCCAGGAGACCCAGAAGAGCGTATTGGAGGAAAACCGCTTTGGCGGCAGTATGCGCTTGGGGGCCTATGCCGCCGTGCTCAAAAAGGACAGTCGGGTACTCGAACTCTACGAAGAGTCGGGACGTCTCAACGAGGATGCTCGGCGCATTGATCAACTGATGGCCAATCCGCAACAGGCCTTCCGTGTCGGGATGGTTATACTTGAACGCGATAAGGTCGTATTGGAACGCCATCGCCATCGCTATGAAGTATCGGCGCGCTTTCTCGAAGTACTCGAGGACGAGGGCTTGGTCTTTTCCGGGTATCATCGACGGGTCGACGGCACCCGATTAATGGAATTTGTCGAATTGCCGGATCACCGCTTCTTCGTTGCGACACAGGCACATCCCGAATTCAAGTCGCGGATGGATAATCCCTCGCCCCTGTTCGCAGGCTTTGTCGGCGCCTCGCTGGTCTATCATCAGGAGAAAGCTGATGGCGAAGGGGAGGGGCAAGTAGCTGCCTCCTGACCTGTGGACGCTAAGTTGATTATAGGTGGCCGCGCTTTCCGTTGGGGAGCGCGGCTTTTTTGCGCTGGCTGCTGCGGAGTGGTGTCCTGGGCTTGTGGGACGGCGGCAGACCCGGAGCAGATGCCCGAGATACCGGCGGCGGATGCGGAAGCTTGGGACGCGCGTATCGAGATAGGCCGGCCCGGCCACCGCATTGAAATTCGTGCAGCTTATTCACGCGAATATTCCGAAGCGCAGCAGGTGCGTGCTGAGGGTGGAGTCGAGGTGGTATTCCGCGAGGATGAAGTCACATCGACATTGACGGCGGAGCGCTTGGTTCTCGAGCACAAGCGGGATCGTTTCGGCATGGCGGGTGGTGTCGTCTTGCGGGCGGGAGACAGTCTTGAAGTGCAAGCCGATACGTTGGTGTGGGAAGGGAAGGAGGAGCGGTTGCGTATTCCGGGCACATTGCGGGTAGAACTTGTTCAAGGGTGGGAACGGGGCCGAAACCTCATCAGTAACTTCGCGGTCGACGAATGGACGATGGAAAGGGTTGAAGGGCATTGGCGTGGGCACGGCGGCAAGCGTGTAGTGGTACGGGCGCAGCGTGAGACAAGTCGTTGGGTTGCGGGGGAACGGCAGGTGGTATATGACAGCGTTGCAGTGGAATACGATGGGATGCGATTGCTCGGGCCGCGGGCAATGTTCAGGCCCGAGGCCAATCATTTTAGTTTTGTTGCTGGCATCAACGGGTCCGATTCGCTATTTCAGTTTTCGGCCGCGCGAGCTGATGTAGATATGGAGGCCGAGCGAATGGTGGCTCGGGGAGCGGTGCGTTATAGTGAAAAGGATGCTGTGTTAAGCGCCGAAGTGGTAGAGGAAGATCGGCGTTTGTCAATGCTGCAAGCGAAGGGGGCTCCGGCGACGTATATCCAGGGCGCGCGTTATATTGAAGCGCGCGAGTTGGATTATCGGCGCGACGAGAGATTATTGACGGCGAGGGGTGCGGTGGTTTTTCGCGAGCAGGATAGGCAATTGACAGCTGCCGAACTGCGCTATGAACGGGATACCGGGGAAATCAGTGCGTGGTATCGCGTCGTATTGCAAGCACCCGAATTGCAGGGGAGATTAACGGGTGATTCTCTGTTTTTTGCTCTGGAGCCGGAGGCGGGGTGGATGAGCGGAGCGCCTTTATTGCGGCGGATCGGCGACGATGGGGACACGTTGACTATTGCGGCTACTGTCCTGTATTTCGACTTGGCCCGGCGCGAGTTGTCGGGTAAAGGCAATTTTGCCCTGCAAACAACGGGTGTCAAACTTAATGCTGAGCGCGGCGCCTATAATACCGATGCGGCGCAGGTGATAGTGGCTGGAGGGGTAGTACTCGGCCAGCAAGGCGGTGAGCGCGATTACTCCAGTCGATTGCAGGCGGACTCGATGCTCGTTGAACTTGTGGATCGGCGAGTCGAGCGGATCGCGGTACCCGGCCGGGTCTTCGTCCGGATCGAGGCTAATGGTCGCCATAATTGGATCGAAGGGCAGGGCGGGCGGGTCTTTATGGCCGCTGGGGATTTACAGCGCATCGAAGTTGATGCGGACGCCGATGTGACGCACCGTCATCCGCAAAAAGACGAGGTCAGCCGTTTCCACGGTAAAAAAATGACGCTTTATTTTGATGCCGAGGGATTGCGCCGGGCGTTGGTCAGCGGGGCGGCTAAGTTGGTTACGAGACTACAGGACGAAGGCGGTGAAGTGGCGGTTAATGAGGTAGGCGGTGAGGAGTTGGAAATCCACTTTGCCGATGGGTCGATATCTGAAGTGCGGATCGGGCCGGATATCGAGGGCAGTTATTATCCACCGGAGGAGCCATAAAGTGGCGCTAGAAACACGCGATTTAAGCAAACACTATGGTGGCCGTATCGTCGTCGATGGGGTCAGTGTGTATGTTGATCCGGGGGAAGTGGTCGGTCTATTGGGACCCAATGGCGCGGGAAAGAGCACGACCTTTCACAGCATCGTCGGCTTCGCGGCGCCTGACGGAGGCCATATTCTGCTCGATGGAGCTGAGATCACCGGCTTGCCGATGTTTCGCCGGGCGCAGATGGGCATCGGTTATTTGCCGCAGGAAACATCGATTTTTCGCAAGTTGAGCGTTGTGCAGAATATCCGCGCAGTTTTGGAAGCGCGGGGGATGGTCAAATCGGAGATTGAGGGGCGGGTGGGTGAGTTGCTCGGCGAGCTGGATCTGCTCGATCGCGCCAACCAGCGTGCCGATACCCTCTCGGGCGGAGAGACGCGGCGGGTCGAGATCGCACGGGCGTTGGCCTGTGAGCCGAGCTATATGCTGCTCGACGAGCCTTTTGCAGGCATTGACCCGCGTACGGTGGAGGATATACAGAATATTGTCGCCGAGCTAAAATCCAAGGGTTTGGGGGTTTTGATTACCGATCACAATGTGCGCGAAACGCTCGAGATCACCGATCGAGCCTATATCATTGTTGAGGGCAAGATTCTCACGGATGGTACGGCAGACGAGTTGATTGCCGATGAGCAGGTGCGGCGGATATATCTGGGTGAGCGCTTTTCGCGTTGAAAAGTGATATTTAACCGTACCTTGACTTTTTATCCCCTGCCGACTTATTATATACGACGCAAAGCAATTATCGGACCAATCTAAATAGACTAATTAAATAATTATTTTATAAGAGCTTACTTCATGCTTCGCATCGCACAAAATCTCAGCTTGCAGCAAAAGATGGCGCCTCAGCTCATCCAGTCGCTACAGCTATTGCAGATGTCGACGCTGGAACTGGAGCTGGAGATTAAGCAGCAGCTCGAGCTCAATCCGCTGCTCGAAGAGTCGATGGAGCAGCTCGAAGAGCAGGAAGACGAGAAACCCGATAAGGAAGAAGAAGGGATCAAGGAAGAGCAAGAGCTGCCACAGGATGTTGAAGAGATTGATTGGGACAAGGTGCTCGATGACCAATTCGATGCTGGTTCTTATAATAGCGAGCGCACTGAATACGATCCCAATTGGGAAGTCGATCGCGAGCCGCAGGAAAACCGCATAACCGCCATTCCCCCCTTAGTCGACCAGATTTATGAGCAGCTCGCACTCAGCGATTTATCGCTCGAGGATCGGGAGGTCGCCGAATATATCATCGGCAATCTCGACGACCGGGGTTATATGGGGCTTTCGCTCGAAGAGCTGGCCGGTGATCTCGAGATTGAGGCCGAAGAGGTCGAAAGAGTCCTGCGGGTGATTCAGACTTTTGATCCGCCCGGCGTCGGCGCACGCGATTTGCGCGAGTGCCTGATGATTCAGCTGTCCCTACACGAGGATCCGCTCAGCGAAATGGCCCTGCAGGTGGTGCGCAATCACATGGAGGATCTGACCCGGCGTCGCCTCACGCGCATTACCCGGGCTTTGGGGATCTCCAACGAGGTGCTGAAAAAAGTGCTGGGGGTAATCGAGTTGTTGCAGCCGAATCCGGGTACGCCTTCGAGCAGCGATTATAACGGTTTGTTGACCATGGATACTGAGGTTTCTTATATCACGCCGGATCTGATCGTCGAACAGGTTGGCGATGATTGGATCGTGTCGTTGGCCGACGGTTCGATGCCTTCTTTGAAGATTAATTCGACTTATACCGAGTTGTTGAAAACCCCGCGTAGCAATGGCAAGTCAGAGGTTAAGAAATACGTGTCGAGCAAGCTCAACGACGCGCGCTGGTTGATCAATGCGATACAGCAGCGCCGCACAACGATGCTCAAAGTGGCCAATTATCTGATCATGGCCCAGATGCCATTTTTTGAAGAAGGGCCGACGCACCTCAAGCCGATGGTCTTACAAGACGTGGCCGACGCGGTCGAGATGCACGTTTCGACGATCAGTCGAGTCAGTAATGGCAAATACATGCAGACGCCGCACGGGGTTTTTGAGCTGAAGTATTTCTTCGACGGCAAGATCTCCACCGACGGGGGCGAGGATGTGTCGGCGCGCTCGGTGAAGGAGAAGATCATGCGCATGGTCTCCAACGAGAACAAGGCCAAACCGCTGTCGGATCAGGAGATCGCCGATAATTTGGCCGAGGATGGGCTAAAGATCGCGCGGCGGACGGTGGCCAAATATCGCGACCAGTTGCAAATTCCTTCGCAGCGCTAT
>DQLG01000170.1 GCA_015660315.1 Candidatus Latescibacterota bacterium | reverse complement strand
AGGAACGTTATACCACGCAGGGGGTCAAGAAAAAACTTAGCAACGAACCTGAATTACTGAGACATATAGGCTCTCAAATTGCTCTTTTGCTAGATCAAGAGTATCGGACAAAAGACATTGAGAAGAAACCCGTAAGTGGCAAAACCGAAGAGCCAAGAGGGGGCGATGGGGGGAGCAATGCAGAATTTAAGGCGGTGGTTGAAGAAGCAAAAAATGAATTGAAAGCTATTCTAAAACTTCTCTAAATCACAGGGTAAAAGAGTGTTGCGAATATCATTTAGATCGATATATAAGTCGATCTTGCCTAAATTCGCATAATTCCATATTTTATAAGGATAAGTGGGCATTTTGCCCGCTTTTTGCTTAATGGGGGGAAAGTCGCTTATTTCTGCTCTAGATAAAGTCGAATTAAGGGCCGGTCTCGTCGTTCTTCTCGAGCCTCTGGTTAATGGGCATAGAGCCGAATTGGTCGATGTCGAAATTAAGGGGGCTCGTGGCAATGAGCTCGTCAAATTGCTGGTTTACGACGAGGGAGGGGTTTCGCTTGCTCTTTGCGAGTCGATTAGCCGAGAAGTGGCAGACTTACTCGACGTTGAAGATCCAATTTCCGGACGCTATCGTCTTGAGGTTACATCGCCAGGTTTGGATCGCCCCTTGGTGTCCAATAGTGACTATGCCAGGGCAAGTGGTCGATTGCTCAAAGCTAAGCTCAAATCGGGACAGGTGGTCAAAGGGCGATTGCTCGTCTGTGATGACGAACTCATCAAGCTTGAATCCAATAGTGATACTTTAACAGTTGCCCGATCTGAAATCGCCAAAGCAAACATAGAACCTGAATTTTAGAAAAAGGTCAACGACAAGATATGAATAACCCGAGCATTGTCGAAGCTCTGGGCCAAATTGCCCGCGAAAAGAATGTCGACCGAGAACTAGTCATACAGACCCTTGCTGATGCTCTGGTCTCCGCGGCTAAAAGGCGTTACGGCAATACAGAGAATTACGAGGTCGAAATTGATCCCGTACAAGGAAAAATGGAAGTCTTCGCTAGAATGACAGTTGTCGAAGAGGTGGTTGAGCCGTCAATGGAGTTGCTGCTTGAAGATGCTCAAGATATAGATTCCAAGGCCGAATTGGGGTCTGTTTTGAAACACAAGCTCGATTTTTCTGACTTTGGTCGCAATGCTATTCAAACAGCCAAGCAGATCCTTATCCAGCGCGTCCGCGAAGCTGAACGCGAGCGGATTCACGATGAGTTTATTGGCCGGGTTGGCACCATTGAATCGGGTACTGTGCAGCAGATAAGCCATGGTGACATCGTTCTCAACTTGGGGCGCGCTGAAGCCGCTGTTCCCTACAAGGAACAAATCAGACGAGAGCGGTATAGGCAAGGGGATGCCGTACGTGGATTAATCTACGAAGTGCTGAAATCGAGCAGGGGCCCCCAGGTATTGCTTTCGAGGACCCATCCTGAGTTTCTCAAAAAATTGTTCTCCATTGAAGTCCCCGAAATCTCTGAAGGGATCGTCGATATTCACGGAGTTGCACGGGAACCCGGTGAAAGGGCGAAGATCGCAGTTAGTTCAACCGATGAAAGAGTTGATCCGGTAGGGGCTTGTGTTGGTGTTAAGGGGTCTCGGGTTCAGGCAATTGTTCGGGAATTAAGTGGGGAAAGAATCGATATTGTTCCATGGATCGACGAACCCGACATTTTCATTATGCGTGCTCTAAGTCCAGCCACTGTCACTCGGTGTATTACCGATTCGCGTCGCCGCCATGCGGTAGTGATCGTTGAAGAAGACCAGCTCTCATTAGCCATTGGCAAAGGGGGGCAAAATTCAAGACTCGCGGTCCAATTGACCGGTTGGGGCCTTGATATTATCACCGAAGATCAGTACCAAGAGCGGCGAGTCAAGCAAGAGAAATATCAACAAGTGTTTAGAATGATACCGGGTATTAGTGAATTGATCGCACTGAGCTTGACTACATCAGGTTTCGATTCGATCACTTCAATCACCGAAGCGGATTTGGAGCTTCTGCAAACGGTCCCGGGTTTAGAGGATGCCGAAATGGTCAGTACCATACGGCAATCTGCTACCGATTTTTTCGCAGAACATGGCGAAATTGATGTGAACACGTTGACTGAAGGCTTGGTAGATAACACTGGCCCGGATTCTGAGAGCACGGCTACTCAGACTGAAGCTGATAGTGAGATGGCGGCCGTTGTTGAGGGTGGAGTCGAGGAAGAGCCGTCTGAAGCTATTGCTGAGCCCGTTGGGGGGGATGATGAACCCACGACTGGACAGGATATTTCAGTCGACATCGATGAAAATATTGAGACCGGGTCTGATATTGCTGAGGGTGCTGTAGAAAATACTGAGGAAGTGGTCTCAGCCGATCCAGAACATCTAAATTCTGAGAATAGTGAAGAAGAGCCAGAACAAGGGGCCTAACCGGTTTTTAGGAGCGGCCCTTACTTGAGGGAGTACCTTTTTTGGAAAAGCGCAGAGTATATCAAGTAGCAAAAGAACAGAAATTATCCAGCGATGCGCTCATATCCATGCTCAAGGGGATGGATATTGAAGTTAAGAGCCATATGAGCGTGGTATCTCCCGATATGCTGGAGGCTATTACCCGTAAGATCAAAGAAGAGAAAAAGAGTTCGATCGAAGAGGTGAAGCGGCAGAAAGCAAAAGAGGATAGCCGTAAGTTGGTTGAAAAACACTCTTCGGAAAAAACTAAGGCCAAGGAAAAAAGCGGCGGCGGGGCTCGCAATAAGAGTTCCGGTGCGGCTGCTCAAGAGACTGGGCGTCCTGCTCCTTTACCAGAAAAGGACGAGGGGAGTCGTCGGCGAGGTCGGCGCCGGGGAGGTAAGGCGCAAGAGGGAGAGACGGGGGGCACACGCGAGGGGTTAGGAGAAAAACGGGAGGTTACTGTTCAGGCTGCTGGCACTAATGCCAATGCTGGCACTAATGCTAATGCTGGCACTAATGCTAATGCTGGGACGAGTAAGAAGAAGCGTGGAAAACGTGGGGGGAAGGGCGCTCCTGATGCTAAAGAAGTTCAGGAAAATGTGCGGAGGACTCTTAGTCAACTCAATGAGGGGCGTGTACGCCGACGTTACGATCGCGGACCTCGAGAAGAAGGTGATGTAGTAGAAGGTGAGATACAGCAACTAACTGTCAGTGAATTTATAACACTTGGCGAATTTGCCGAACAACTTGGCGTCAAAGTGAGTGAAGTCATTGCTATGTGCTTGCAGTTGGGTGTTATGGCTACGATTAACCAGCGCTTGGACATGGACACGATGCAAACCGTGGCCGATGAATTTGGTTATGAAGTAGTGCAGACCGAATTAGAAGAAGAAGAAGAACTAGAAGAGCTTGAAGAGGAAGAAGAAGTTGGTGAGCCAGAACCTCGCCAGCCCGTCGTGACGGTAATGGGGCATGTCGATCATGGAAAAACCTCCCTGCTCGATTATTTGCGCAAGAGCAAGGTCGCAGAGGGTGAGTCTGGGGGAATTACGCAACATATCGGTGCTTATGTTGTAAAAATGGACGATGGTCGTAGCGTGACATTCCTCGATACTCCTGGTCATGCGGCCTTTACAGCTATGCGTGCACGCGGATCGAGAGTCACGGATATCGTAATTCTTGTCGTCGCTGCCGATGATAGTGTAATGCCGCAAACGATTGAAGCGATTGATCATGCCAAAGCTGCCCAAGTGCCGATTGTTGTTGCAATCAGCAAAATCGATTTGCCGGCAGCCGATTCCTCCAAAATTAAAAGGGAATTAGCAGAGCGCGATGTTCTCGTTGAAGAATGGGGGGGGAAAGTTCCATTTGCTGAGATTTCTGCAATAACTGGCCAGGGAATTGACCACTTACTTGAATTGCTTCTGCTCGAAGCCGAATTGCTCGAATTACAAGCAAACCCCTATAAGAGGGCCCGAGGGACTGTTGTTGAAGCAAAGTTGGACAAGGGCCGCGGTCCAGTTGCCACTGTTCTTGTCCTGGAAGGCACTCTTCGAGTAGGTGATCCCTTTATTACAGGCGTTAATAGTGGTCGTATTAGAGCTTTACTCGATGAGCATGGTCAGCGGCTCAAGGAGGCTGGCCCCTCTACTCCAGTGCAAGTTCTGGGTTTGCCCGGGGTTCCACAGGCTGGTGATATTTTCGCTACTGCCAGCTCCGAACGTGAAGCAAAGGACTTGAGCCAGCGCCGCCAATTGATTAAGCGCGAACAGGACCATCGCAAATTGCGGACCGTCACGCTTAGTGATTTGCATGATCGGATTCAGCAGGGCAAGGTACAGGACTTACGGGTTGTCGTTAAGGGGGATGTTGATGGATCGGTTGAGGCCATTTCTCAAGAGCTCGGAAGCATAACCCACGAAGAAGTAAGAGTCAATGTAATACACAGCGCTGTCGGTGCGATTTCTGAGTCAGATGTTTTGCTGGCCGCTGCCTCTGATGCGATTTTGATTGGTTTCCATGTGCAAACCGAACCTTCGGCGCGCGATCTCGCTTCTCGGGAAGGCATAGAGATACGTAACTATAAGATCATCTATGAAGTTGTCGAAGAAGTCAGAGCGGGATTGAGTGGCTTGCTTGTACCGACAATGGATGAGCAGATTGTGGGACGGGCCGAGGTGCGCCAAATTTTCACTTCATCTCGCACGGGCACTATTGGAGGTTGCATGATGCAGAGCGGAACTATCAATCGCAACAATCAGGTGCGTGTAATCCGAGAAGGCGAAGCGGTTTTTACGGGCGGACTTTCCTCCTTGCGGCGCTTTAAGGACGATGTCCGTGAAGTTGCTGAAGGTTTTGAATGTGGAATGGGTTTTGAGGGTTTTGACGATTTGCATGAGGGGGATATCGTCGAGGCGATGGTCTTTGTGGAGACTGCGCGAACACTATAGCGCGGGTTGCAACATTGACTGTTATGAGTTGCTTGTTGCAGTTTTAATGCCGAAGTTGGCGATCAAGAATTGTGGCAGCGAGCGCTGGGGGGTGCGGTCGTCAGTTCGGCTACCCAGCATTGTGATGAAGTCCTGGTCCCAGTTTGTCAATTTTATCGAGGCCGACCATAGGGGCCAGTTACTCGACTATCAGATGGAAGTAAACTAAGCGATAATGGCGTCTCCACAGCGAATTACCCGAGTCCGGGGGCAAATGATGCGCGAGTTGAGTGATATCCTCCGCAAGATGAAAGACCCTAGGCTCGCAATGGTCAATATACTCGATGTTGAACTCTCGCGTGATTTGGGTTACGCCAAAATATTTATCAGTGCGATGGGCGACAATGAGGATGACAAAGAAGTTGCGCTTGCCGGTATGCGTAATGGGCTTGGATATATTCGACGCGAAATCGCACAAAGAATGAGCTTGCGCTATGCCCCCCAGTTAAACGTAGAATATGATGATACCGCTGAGCGGGCTGCTCACGTAACTTCACTTATTAATAGTATTGGTGATGACCAGGAAGACTGATCCGGAGATTGCCGGGGTTTTGGTTGTCGACAAAGGTAAGGGACCTTCTTCCCACGATATTGTAGCTTCTCTCCGGCGCATATTACAAATGCGCCGGATTGGTCATTGCGGTACGCTTGATCCCCTCGCCAGCGGGGTATTGGTTGTGTGCTTGGGGAGATATACTCGGTTAAACCGTTGGTTGAGCGAAACAGACAAAGTGTACGAGGCGACGATTAGCCTCGGAGCAACAAGTATTACAGGTGATTCACAAGGACCTATTCTGCAGGAATCAGGTTATAGCATTCCGGATGCTAGCGAAGTTATTGATAAACTGCAAGATTTTAGCGGTGAAATAGATCAAGTCCCTCATGCGTATTCTGCTGTGAAAGTAGCAGGAGTTCGAAGTTATAAGCGGGCTCGGCGCGGGGAAGAAGTCGCCCTTAAAGCTCGTCGTATCCGGATCTACGATATACAGCTCGTGACATATGATTTCCCCCAATTGCTCCTCAGGGTTCATTGCTCTTCGGGGACGTATATTCGTTCACTTGCAGCTGATTTGGGGAAATCTTTGGGCACAGGGGCTTATCTTGCAGACTTGCGTCGACTGCGGGTTGGAGGCCTTGGAATCGATATGGCTTTAACATTGGATGATATTGCCGCCAAGCGGGAGAGGGGCATTATCGAAGAATCATTTGCCCATCCTCGCCAAGCATTGAGCGATTTGGCTGCTATTGAGTTGGATGATGTTTATTTGGGTGATTTTACTCAGGGTAAATCGATTCAAGGTCTTCCTGTTGCTGTCGTCAACGAAAACGAAGTTTGTGCAGTTTTTGATTCGGCGGAGACTCTCTATGGAATTGGCCGCTGGCAAGAAGGTGCATTACAACCCTTTTGTGTTTTACGGCAGTCGCAATCGATTGCCTAACGAATGAAACCCAACCTTGTGTGCTTTACTGGTGAGATCATTCGGGGGCAGGGGCGTGGCCAACAACTTGGGTTTCCAACGGCGAATATCTCATTAAGTGGAGATATCGTGGAAAGTTTGCCCAAGGGGGTTTTTGCGGCTTTTGTCCGCGATGATGAGGACAAAAAATTTCATGCCTTGGCAAATATTGGTACCAAACCGACATTTGGCGGTACAGCAATAACCGTTGAACTGCATATTCTCGATTTTAAGGGTGACCTTTATGGTCGCAAACTCGCTGTTGCCTTAAGTAAGAAACTGCGAGAAGAGCGCCCTTTCGCCAATCCTGGCGAATTAATAGCGCAAATTAACAAAGACATTCAACAAGCGCGTATTCTATTCAATAATCCGAACGGAAGCGCACAGCAATTAACGACGGAGGTAGAAGGTGTCGATAACGACTGAAAGAAAAAGTGAATTGGTTGAGAAGTATGGCAAAGAGGCTGGACCCGGTGCCTCGCCCGCGCAGATAGCGATTCTTACTGAACGTATTAAGAATTTGACTGAGCATTTAAAGGATCAGAAGAAGGATTTTAGTACCCGACGGGGATTATTAAAGCTAATAGGCAAGAGGAAGCGCTTACAGACTTATTACCAGAAACAGGATCCGACGGCTTACTCGGCATTGATCCGCGAACTCGGATTGCGCCGATAATCAAAGCGATACCCTCCCGACAAGCGGGATGCGGCATCGTACAACCTCAACGGAAAGAGCGAAAGATATATCAATGACTAAACTAGAACATCAATTAGGTGGCCAGACCCTGTCGATGGAGACGGGGAAAATTGCCAAGCAGGCCAATGGCGCCGTATGGCTGCAATACGGTGAGACCGTTGTTATGGTAACTGCCTGCCGCACCAATACCCCTGAGGATAGGGGATTCTTGCCCCTAATCGTTGATTATAGGGAAAAAACATATGCCGGTGGTCGCATTCCCGGTAATATTTTTAAGCGTGAAGGGCGTCCGACAGAAAAAGAAACCCTAAGCGCGAGGCTAATCGATCATCCGATACGCCCAATGTTTCCAAAGAAATTTCATTATGAGGTCCAAGTTTACGTTTCGATATTTTCCTATGATGGAGAAAACGATGCTGACGTTCTAGGCTTATTGGGCGCCTCTGCTGCTTTAAGTATTTCTGATATACCCTTTGCTGGTCCCATGGGAGCGGTTCGTGTCGGCCGTATGGACGGCGAGTTTATTGCGAATCCAACACATAGTCAGCAAGAAGAGTGTGATATTGAAATTATCGTCTGCGGTACTGCCGATTCGATCGTAAGCGTCGAAGGTGGAGCCCATGAGGTTTCGGAGCAGGATCTCGTCGATGCGCTGGCTTTTGGTCACGAGCATATCAAGGACCTGGTTGTAATGCAGGAAAAGCTCGTCGCCGAGGTTGGTAAAGAGAAAATAAAAATCGAAGCCGACGAGGTCGACACCGAACTGGTTGCTGCTGTTGGCGAACTGGCAAGTGATCGAATAAAAGAAGCGAATAGGATCCCAGCTAAAGAAGAACGCCAAGGCCTAATCGACGAGGTTAGGGCCGACGTCCTCGAGGGACTTGCTGAGCGTTTTCCAGAGGGTGCAAAGCAGATCAAAGCCGAAATAGAAGCGCTGCTCAAGGCCGATATGCGGGGGATGATTCTCAAAGAAAAACGCCGCATTGATGGCAGGGCACTTGATGAGGTGCGGGAGGTTGCTTGTGAAAGTTCAATTCTTCCGCGCACACACGGCTCCGCTCTTTTTACGCGCGGCCAAACCCAGGCCCTCTGTGTCGCCACCCTTGGAACAAAATTGGATGAGCGCATGGCTGATGACCTGAAAGGTAAGCGATTTAAATCCTATTACCTTGACTATAATTTCCCAGCTTACTCCGTCGGCGAAGTGCGCTTTGAAAGAGGTCCAGGGCGGCGTGACATTGGTCACGGGCATCTAGCCGAACGCGCTATTGAACCGGTAATCCCATCCGATGAATCTTTTCCCTATACGATCCGTTTGGTTGCCGATATTACCGAATCAAGCAGCTCAAGCTCAATGGCAACGGTATGTGGTTGCTCTTTGGCCCTAATGGATGCTGGCATCCCGATCAAGACCGCCGTATGCGGAACGGGTGTGGGGCTGGTCATGGAGGGGGACGAATACGAACTGCTAACCGATATCCGCGACGCCGAAGACTTTTTGGGTGACATGGATCTCAAAGTGGCCGGCACCATTGATGGCATCACAGCTATACAGATGGATATCAAGGTTCAAGGCCTAAAGTTGGAAATTCTCAAAGAGGCCCTCGACAGGGCTAAAGAAGGCCGCGACAAGGTTTTGGGCATTATGAACGAATGCCTCTCCGAATCTCGGGACGACCTTTCTCGCTGGGCACCCCGCATCGAGTTCATCAAGATCAACCAAAGCAAGATTGGCGCGGTCATCGGTCCAGGTGGAAAAACGATTCGCGAAATCGAAAAGACGGGGGCGACTATCAACGTTGCCGAAGATGGAACGATTTCCATTGCCTCGGTTGAGGCCGGTCCTGCCCAGGAAGCGCGTCGCATGATTGAAGGTATCACCGCGGATGCCGAGATTGGGAAGGAATACGATGGCACGGTCAAGCGCATTATGCCTTTCGGCGCCTTTGTCGAAATCCTGCCAGGTAAAGAAGGTCTTTTACATATCTCCGAATTGGCGCATAATCGGGTAGAGAAAGTTGAAGACGTTGTTGCCGAAGGGGAAAAGATCGCTGTTAAGGTACTTGAAATCGATACAGGTGGTAAAATGCGGCTCAGCCATAAGGCCTTGCTCAAAAAATAAATCCACAATATGGCCTATGCCGCTATCGCTTTATAAATTAGAAAAGACGACCGAATTTAATTCGGCAGTCTTTTCTAATTTCATGATCTTGAATCAATAAGGGCTCATAATAAAAATTATGTCAACTATTATAGTAAAAGGCGCATATGATTTCTCAAAAATTGAAGAGAAATGGCGAACCCATTGGCTAGAGAATAAAATATATAAAACGATAGGACCAGGGGAGGATGGATTTATCGAGGGGCAGCCCAAGTGTTATATACTCGATATGTTCCCATACCCAAGTGGTGCAGGTTTGCATATCGGCCATCCTAAAGGATATATCGCCAGCGATATTTATAGCCGCTACAAGCGGATGCAGGGGTTTAATGTCTTGCATCCTATGGGCTTTGATAGCTTTGGTTTACCGGCAGAGCAATATGCTATCGAGCACAATGTGCACCCGGCTATTATAACGGAAGAGAATATCGATTCTATCCGCAGCCAATTACAATTTCTAGGACTTTCCTTCGACTGGGATCGTGAGATCGCAACTTCTCGAGAAGACTTTTATCGATGGTCACAATGGATATTTACTCAGTTATTCGACTGTTATTTTGATACGGATGATATCTGGCAGGATGGTCAAGGCAGAGCTATTCATGGTCGAGCAAAAAAAATAGAAGATCTAGAGTTGAAGTTTGCCGAAGGAAAATCTTATTCTGAGGCTGATCGTAAAATATTGGGTGAGTTTGCAGATACATCATGGGGAGCGCTTAAAACGGCTGATCAAAAAGCTGTGCTCAATAATTATCGGCTTGCCTATCAGCAGGAAGTCGTTGTTAACTGGTGTCCGGGGCTGGGCACTGTATTGGCCAATGAAGAAGTTACAAACGATGGCCGTAGTGAGCGAGGTGATTTTCCGGTTTATCGCAAACCTCTTAAACAGTGGATTATGCGCATCACCGATTATGCTGCCCGTCTTCTCGAGGATCTTGATGCACCACTTGAAGACCGAAATGGAAGCCCTTTTACGCTGGATTGGCCAGAGCCAATTAAGATCATGCAACGTAATTGGATTGGGCAAAGCTTCGGAGCTGAGGTGCGGTTTGATATTATAGATCCCATGGATGGTGAGATCGCCGGTCAACTGCCCGTTTTTACGACCCGGCCCGATACGCTCTTTGGTGCTACTTTTATGGTTATAGCTCCGCAGCACCCTTTAATTGATCCTGAGAAAACCTCTTATCTGGTACCTGATGAATGGCCGACTAAGGCGTTGGATAGATGGCGGGGGCCAGAGCCACGATTAGATATTCGCGAAGCCATTCGGAAGTATGTTGATACTGCTGCAACCGAGATGGCTGTTGATGAAGATAAAAAAGAGAAGACCGGTATTTTTTCTGGCATATATGCCACAAACCCAGTCAACGGCGAAGAGATCCCTATTTTTGTCGCGGACTATGTCAGTATGGATTATGGCTCTGGAGCTATAATGGCCGTGCCGGCGCACGATGAACGCGACCACGCCTTTGCTCTGGCCTATGGTTTAAAGATTGTCTCGGTTGTCGAAGGGGATGGCCAACGTGATGATCTGTGTTACTCTGGAAGTGGCATTGCCATAAATTCGCCGGTTATTGGGGATAGTGCTTTTGCCATAAACGGTTTAAAAAGTAAAGAGGCAAAGAATAAAATTATCGCCGAATTAACTGAAACCGGCCTGGGTAAAGAAGCTGTACATTACAAACTTCGCGATTGGATATTTTCTCGTCAGCGCTATTGGGGGGAGCCTTTTCCCCTCGCAACCCACTCGGAAGGATATTCGATCCCGTTGGATCCCCCCGTTGTTTTACCTGCAATGGACGATTTTCGGCCGGAAACATCAGATGATCCATCCAGGCCTGTTTCACCGCCTTTAAATCGGGCTGGATCTGAATGGGCTACTATTGAAATTAACGGTGAGACCTACCAGCGAGAGTTGAATGTCATGCCGCAATGGGCTGGATCGTGCTGGTATTTTTTGCGATTCATCGATCCCTTAAACAGCGATGTCTTTTGCGATAAGGCGAAAGAAGGGTATTTCATGCCTGTCGATCTTTATATCGGGGGGGCTGAGCATGCTGTTTTACACTTATTATATGCGAGATTTTGGCACAAGGTCTTGTATGATCTCGACCATATTTCGACACCGGAACCGTTCAAAAAACTCTTTAATCAGGGAATGATAACAGCCGACGCATTTCAAGACGAACGCGGTGTTTATATCGACATTCGTGAAGTTGAATTTCGCGATGAGGTGCCCTATGAACGCGGCACAGATAAGAAGCTGATAAAATCAACTGGAAAGATGGGGAAGCGCTACAAAAATGGTTTGCCACCAGAGGAAATCGGTGCAGAATTTGGCGTCGATACGTTAAGACTTTATGAAATGTATATGGGGCCGCTAGAAGCAAGTGCACCTTGGAGCATGGAAGGCATCAGGGGGATGCAGCGATTTTTACAAAGAGTATGGCGCAATTTCATAGATCAAGACAGGCTGGTGAAAATTAGTGAGGGGATTGAACCCGAACTAGATAAAAAACTTCATCAAACAATAGAAAAAGTCACAGCGCATATTGAAGGTTTACGATTTAACACCGCAATAGCTGCACTCATCGAACTAAATAACGAATTAGTTTCCTTAGATAAGGTACCTCAGGCCGTAGCCAGGCCATTTTTGCAGTTATTGGCACCCTTGGCTCCGCATATTGCTGAAGAAATTTGGCAACTTGCAGGTTTTGCAGGAGAAGGGGCAGGTATGGAAAAGTGGCCTGTATCTGATCCCCTAAAATTAGTTGAAGATATGGCTATTTTGCCAATTCAAGTAAATGGAAAAGTACGTGACCAGGTAGAGGTTGCCCTAAACATGAATGAAGACGAAATAAAAGAGTTAGTCTTATCCTTAGAGAGTGTTAAGAAGCATGTTACTGATGTAGGCCAAATCAAGCGTTTTATCCTAGTCCCGGGCAAAATTGTTAATATTGTGGTATGAAATTTCGTATTTATTAGTCATATAATTAATTATATGTAAATCAAATCAATACAAGACTAACTATTACGTTATCGATTGCGTCTAAATTTTAATATAATCTGAAGCATTGTCTAAAAGCTTATCTCGATTTTCATAATACCGCATAGTCGTTTTTAAATCTTTATGACGAAGATGCGCTTGAACCTGCTGTGGTTTTGCTCCGCCTTCAATGGCAAGAGTACAGCAGGTATGCCGAAACATATGGGCGGTGACATTTTGCGGAACGCCAGCACGGCGGGCGTATTTTTTAACAATGTGATTAATTGATTGGTCTGTTAACGGCTTGCCTCGCGAGGCATTCCTGGAGAGGCTAATAAATACTTTTATATCGACTTCCGTAGAATAACCAGATTGCAAAAGCGCTTGTTTGTAGGTCTCTAGGTGGTGTAGAACCGACGCTTGCAGTTTGATCTCTTGTGCCATACCAGATTTAGTCTGGGGGAGGTGTAGAATGTAAAATACGCCCTCTGTTGCAATGTCTGCCCAGGCAATGTTCGCCACTTCAGATCTGCGCAACCCGCCAAAGGTTAACAATTGAAAAATTGCCGAATCGCGTGTCCGAACCAAGTCATTTTTT
>DQLG01000568.1 GCA_015660315.1 Candidatus Latescibacterota bacterium | reverse complement strand
GTGGTGGAGTTTCCTGCGGAGTATGTGCAGATTGAGCCGATGGTGAAGAGTGGGGAGATTGTGGAGGACTCGGTGCGCTTTAACAATGTGCGCAAGATTTGGAATCTGACGAAGTACGACGAGTTGTTTAAGGAGTATGCGCGGCATCCGGCGATTTTGGATGTGGTGCACAGTTTGATTGGGCCGAATCTGAAGATCTATCTCGACCAGACATTATGCAAACCGCCGAAGATCGGCTCGCCCAAGCCACCGCACCAAGACTCGGCCTATTGGACCAATATCGACCCGCCGAATCTGGTGATCTGCTGGATGGCGCTCGATGACGCGACGGAGCAGAATGGCTGTATGCGTTTTATCCCCGGCTCGCATAAACTGGGCGTAGTCGAGCACAAGCATTTGGAAGACTTTCGCGTCGAGGATGAGAAGGTCGATTACGACAACGAGATCTGTGTGCCGCTCACGGCCGGAGGGTGCTCGTTTCATCATAGTTTGGCGATGCACCGGACGGATGCTAATCGCAGCCCCGATCGGCGGATTGGGTTGACGGTGGCCTATATGAACGCCGAGTCGAAATATGTAGGACCGCAGCCGCAGCCGGAGTATGAGTTGGTGGCAGGGCAGCACTTTGCGGGGTGTGTCTAGGCGGGCTTGCTTTGTTGCGGTTGGCATTTTTAACGCACGCACTACGTGGCGTAGAGGGGATGCTCCGGCTTATTCGAAGACCAGCAGCCCGAACAGCCGCGGCCGCAACGAACGCCCGTAGGTCGGCGCGAACTGCCCGTGCTCGGAGGCATTGCCGATGCGCACCCTGGTCACGTTAAAGCCCCAGACATCGCCCGGCTCGGTGCCGAGTGCGTCGATCTCGGCGAAGGGCAGCGCCACTTCGATCGACCAGTAGGTTGGCTCGATCCGTGTCGCGAGCTGAAAATCACCGTTCCAGCTATTGTCCGAAGACATACGGCTCTCGACCACGCTCTGTTTGCTATCTAGAATGGTCCCGATACAGTTGGCCAATATCCCCCAATAACTGCGCTGGTCCAAATCGGTATCGATATAGATCTCTACGCCGTCGTCCTGCCAGACTTGGCTGTCGTGCGTGCGGTGGGTGGCGACCAGACCGTTGGTCGACTCCTCATGGGCCTTAAGCCCGAAGTAGATCGTGTCGGCCGAGTAGTATACGTAGAATTCGCTGCGCCCCTCGGCCGGTATCGCCCGCACCATCAGCACATTCTGGTAGAATGCGTCCAGTCGCGTGGCCTGTGACCAGACGGGATCGGTCAGATGCCCGTCTATGACCGGTGGGGTCTCAAGCTCTGGCACCTGCAATACCATGCCATTAACTCTAAGCGTGGCCAGCCCTTTTGCTCGCTCGCCGTTGAAATATTGAAATTTCCCTAAACTAGTGTGCACATTCTTGCTATCGGGTTTGATCGCCAGTGCCCGGTCGTAAAGCTTCAATGCCCCCGCCAGATCGGCGCGGACTACTTGCGCTTCGGCCTCACTCGCCAATTGACCGGCGATCTTCTCCAAAAACTCCTCGGCGAGGTGCTCCAACGTGTCCACTGTGGCTTCGCTGCGAATCTTTTGCAATGCGCTGACGAAACGGTCGCGGTCTGCGGGCGAAAAGGCGTCACCCCCGTAGATCTTGAAGTTCCAATTCCCTTCGACTTTCCATTCGCCGAGTATTTCGACCGCTTTGAGGATTTCGAGTTGTACCGCCTGCTCCGCTTCGCGCTGTAACTGGTCGAGCAGTGGTCGGACCAGTTCCTCCTTGCCGATATTGCCCAGCGCGTGGACCACGCCCAGGCGCATTTCGGGTGCTGAATCATCGAGCAGCCCGAGTAGTGATGTCAGGATTCGCGGGTCGCTCTCGCGCACATAGAGCTTCCAGGCCAGATCGACCAGCTCCAATCGACCCGACAGGGGTTGCGCGGAGTCGGTCAAGCGGGGCAATACCGCCGGCAGTACCTCGCCTTTGCCCAAGAGCAACTCCATCAGCATCTCTTCTCGACCTTCGCCTCCCTCCATCACCATCCGCACGCGCTTTTCATGCGGGTCGCCACAGGCGATTATCGCCAGTCCGATGGTTATAAATGCAATGCGCATTGCTTAGGACAGGCGCCGAATATAGACGTAGTAGGGGGCGATCGTGCGTTCGCTGTGGTCGTGGAACGCGGCGAAGAGTTGATCCGGGCCTGTGGTAAGCTCGATGGTGAAAAGGGCATTGGTAGCGGCGGGGTGGACTTCAGCCTGATAGTTGGCGTCGCCGATGGTTAGCTGGGCCCATTGGATGGCGAGCGCGACGCCGCCTTGGTAGGCGGGTGCGTCTTCGGGTTTTATACTGTCGCGGCGCCAGTTGCTATCGTCGCCTTCGATAGCGGCGGTTAGGGCATAACTCGTTTCTTCGGGCCAGCGTCGCAATTCGATCTCGTAGCGGCCGGACTGGCGGATGTCCACCGCCCAATAGCCGCTGCTGACTTGGCCGGCGCGCACCTGGCGGTGGTTCCACACCCCGTTACAGGTTTCGTTGCGGAGATCGTGTGTGGTGAGTTTGACCTCTTCGTCATCGCCGCCCAAGGCGATGGGCACATCACGGTCGAACTGGTCCGATATATTCTTCCACCAAAGTTCATAATCTTGGCGCAGCTCGGAGACGATTCCGGGGTGCTCAGCGGCGATATCGCGGCGCTGGCCGGGGTCGCTGTTGAGGTCGTATAATTCGCGACCATTGATCAAGCGCCATCTCTTTTTCATGACGGAACTTTTGCGCCATTTGACCGGGTGGGCCACGCGTTGCGTGTCGCAGACATTGACGCGACCGGACCAGTCGGCGGGCGGGTCTTGGCCGCGCAACATCGGCGCGAGACTCTGGCCATGGAAAGAGCGCTGACTGGGGACGTCGGCATTGCAAAGCTCCAATAGCGTCGGCATAAAATCCACGTAGCTGGCAAGCGCGGGCATATCGCGGCCACCGGCGACTTGCCCGTTGGGAAAGCGCACGAGGAAGGGCACGCGGTGGCCGCCTTCGTAGGGGGAGCCTTTTTTGCCGCGCATGCCGGCATTATAACTGCCAGGGCCTTCCTGCGGGTATTGCTCGGAGTCCAATTCGATGCCGGTGGCAGTGCCATTGTCGGTCATAAAGATCAAGATGGTATTGTCGCTCAAGCCAAGTTCGTGCAAATGGCTTTGCAGGCGGCCAAAATTGTCGTCGATATTGCTGATCATACCGTAGAAGCGGGCGCGGTTTTCGTGTGGAGTCGAATCGCGGTACAGATCGACATAGCGCGGTTCGACGTTGAGCGGGCCGTGCGGGGCATTGGTGGCGATATAACAGAAGAAGGGCTGGTCGGCATTTTCTGTTATAAACCGCATGCCCTCGCGGAAGAACACGTCGGTGCAATAGCCCTCATAGGCGGTCGGAACGCCATTCTTAAAATAGGTGTCATCAAAGTAGTCGTTGCCCCAATGGTCGCCGGTATTGCCGATACCGCCGCCGGCGTGGTAGACCGATTCGTCGAATCCACGCTC
>DQLG01000597.1 GCA_015660315.1 Candidatus Latescibacterota bacterium | reverse complement strand
GCGATAACGCCCTTCTTCCGTGGCGTTGACGGCTACGGGCCGTTCCTGACCATAGCCGACCGCGTGCATCTGCTTCATCGGCAAGCGATAGACCTCGTTGAGAAAAAGCCGCACGCCTTCGGCGCGTTCTTGCGCCAGTTTTTTATTTTCCGCCTTCTTGCCCGCGTTGTCGGTATGGCCTTCGAGCATCAGGGGAAACTGCGGATAGGAACGGATAAAGCGTGCTACGTAGTGCAGGCGCTCATACATTTCGGGGGTGATGACGGGCTCGCCTTTTTCGAATTGGATCGTCTCTAGTAACACGAGCTTGGGTTCGAGATAATAACCCGGTTCGAGCGAGATCGGCGATTCGGGATTGTTTTTGTGCACGAGCCGAACGATGCGGGCTTCGGCGCTGTCGCGCCAGGCGCGGCTGATGCTGACTAGGCCCATGACTTTGCCGCGGTTCATTACGCGGAAGATACCGCCGGGTTGCACGCCCTCGCGGCTGCCGAAGTTGATGATAAAACGCCCCTGGCTGACTCCGGCTTGCGGGCCGCGCTGCATCGGCAGGAGGTGGGCTTTGGTGATCCGATATTTGGAGGGTTCCCACTCGGGACTTGCCACGGCCGCCTGTTCTTGCTGCTGTTCTTGCTGCTCTTGTTGGGCGCTGCTTGGCAAATAGCAGAGGAAGAGCGCGAGCAGCGCGCCGAATAAGGAACGAAAGTTCATGCCTGGTTCAACTGAGTGCGCCCGCCAGCTTGAGCATTACGGCTTTCTGGCTGTGCAGGCGGTTTTCGGCTTGTGTGAAGACCAGCGAGCGCTCGTCGTGCAAAAGCGCCCCTTCGATCTCGTAGCCGTGGTGGGCGGGCAGGCAGTGCAGGATCTTCAGGTCCAGGTCCACGAGCAGTTCGCGGTTGAGTTGGTAGGGTTGGAAGAGCTCGACGCGCCGCTGTTTCTCGCCGGCGAACTTGGGCTCGCCGAAGAATTCCATGTCGATCCAGGTGTCAGTGTATATAGCGTCGGATTTTTCTAACGCTGGATGCAGTTCCTTGGTGTATTCGTAGAGCCCGAGGCGTGTGGCTTCGGCGTAGAGTTCGTCGTCGCGGGCGGCGGCGTTGACCTCGGGGCAGATGCAGGTGACATGCATGCCGACCTTGACGCCGGCGGCGATCAGCGAGTTGGCAACATTGTTGAGGACGCCGACATAGGTCAGCCGCAGGCCTTCGAGTTTGCCGAAGGACTCCTGTAAGGTCATCAGGTCGGTCAGCGCCTGTAAGGGATGGTAGCGGTTGCAGCAGCCGTTCATCAGCGGCACCTGCGAGGCTTCGGCGGCGCGCAGTATGTCGGTGTGTTCGAGCAGGCGCGCGACGATAAAGTCGGAGTAGCTGGAGAGCACGCGGAACTCGTCGCCGAGGTCGGCTAGGCCGAAGTTGGTGTTCTGCCAGTCGAGGTAGAGGGCGTGCCCGCCGAGTTGCGTCGCGCCGATTTCGCCGGCGCAGCGGGTGCGCGTCGAGGTCTTCTGGAACAACAGGGCCACGGTGCGCCCGGCGATGGCGCCGGCGTAGTGCTGCGGGTTGCTCTTGACGTCGAGGCCGCGTTCGACGACCTGGTGTATGTCCTCGGAGGACCAGTCTTTCAAAGTGATCAGATGCACGTTGTTATTCCTCAAGCCAGATAACGGCCGATTTCGGCCAGTATTTTTGTGGTAATTTCGCTTACTTCGCCTTCGATGCGCAAGCCGGAGGCGCGGGCGTGGCCGCCGCCGCCGAAGAGCCCGGCCACTGCGCTGACATCGACGGTGTCGCGCGAGCGCAGGCTGACGCGGTAGAGCCCGGGGTCTTGTTCCTTGAGCAGCACGGCGACTTCGACGCTCTTGACCATCAGGCCGTAGTTGACGACTTCGTTGGGGTCTCCAGCTTGCATGCCCTCGCGGTCGAGGTGCAGTACGGCGACGCGGTCGGCGAGGTGGAGTTGCATGCTGTTGATGGCCAGACCGAGTTGCTTGACTGAGCCGAAGCTCTTGTCGGCGAAGACGTGGTCGGCGATATAGTCGAGTTGCACGCCGAGTTGCACTAGGGCGCCCGCTACTGCGAAGGTAGATGGTTTGGTCGGCGAGAAACGAAAGCTGCCGGTGTCGAAGATGATGCCCGTATACAGCTGGGTGGCCATCGCAGCGTCAATCTCGTAGCCGAGGCCGGCGACGAGATGATAGACCAATTCGCAGGTAGAGCTTATGTCTTCGGCCAGATTGATCTCGCCAAAGTTATCGTTGCCGTGGTGGTGGTCGATATTGAGGATGCGAATACCGGAGGGTAAGTTTTCGCGGACCGAGCCGATGCGGTCGAGCGAAGGGCAATCGACGATAATAGCCGAGCCGTAGCCGGACAGGTCTAGGTCGGTGTAGTGGCGCACGTCGGGCCAATCTTCGAGGAAATAGCACTGTTCGGCCGGCGGGTCCGGCAAGCCGATGTCGGCGCGCTTGCCCAAACCACGCAACAGGCGCGCCAAGGCCATGCAGGCGCTCAAACCGTCGGCGTCGCTGTTGACGTGGGTCGTTAGCAGGAAGTCGTCTCCTTGCTCGATGAAGGCTCGCACGGCCTGTAGTTTCAGGTTCAAATCAATTCTCCGGTGTCGGTGCG